>JAQVHC010000052.1 GCA_028696435.1 Actinomycetota bacterium
TTATAAGAATAAGCTAAATGAGATTGTGCAGGGCCAGGAAGAAGAAATATATCTTTCCTGTGATGTAACCAGTGATAGAAGGTTTGAACAATTAATATATGCTTCTGATAGCATAGAACGTCAGAGCGAGCTATATAAGTTTATGAAGGAAAATCCTTCCTTTAAGGCGTATACTGCTGATGATTCTTATTCTATGTGGTTACCAGATACTGATATTGATAGTTCTTTTGCAGTAGATTCACGTTATGATCAGGATGCATTTTTCTTACTTAGAATAGATAATGAATTTCAGAATGTTTTTAAGCTAAAATGCATAAAAGGGAGGTTATTTTCTGATAAAGACTTTGAAGATACAGAAGATGAGATTCCGCTTCTTCTCGGACATGATTTTCAAAAGTATTATAATGTGGGTGATGTAATAACTGACTATAGGAATCAGCATTATAAGGTAATTGGATTTCTTGAAAAATCATCTTTTTATGTTAACCCGCTTAGAGGCGATCAAATCTACTGGCTTGATAAAGCATTTGTTGAACCTCTTCAGCCGCATAGATTTGATAAGGAGGATAAGGGGGATTATTATTCTGCTATAGCCAATACTTTTATTATTACCGGTGGACCTGAAAATCTGCAGGCAATTCAGGAAAAATCAAATGAACTCAGGTTGCACACCTTTAGTTTTGAGAGCTTTACTGAAAGACTTGAGTCAGAGTTAGAAGTCTATCGATATACTATTTTGGTAATAGGAATTATTACGGCTGTCGTACTATTTTTTGCTATCGCTGGTTTTATCTTAAACCTTATCCAGTTTATAAAAAACCATAAAGAGGAGTTTGAAAAGCACCTTCTCGGCGGAGGAGGGATGAGTCCCATTGTGATGCGCATTGTAATTCAGGTTTTATTTATAATTTTATTAGCAGATATTATTGTTGCAGTTATGTATATGCTATTAAGCAGGTCTGAGGCTCCACCTATTTTTTACAATGTGACTCCGGGTTATGTTTTAGCTCTAACTATTCTGGCAAGTCTGGTTATCGGCTTGATTATTATTGTGTATCCTATAGTTATGCTTTACAGGATAAAGAAAAGCAGCGTCTTAAAAAGTAACAGCTAGAATAATTTTTAAGTTTTTAAATATAAAGCAATTATACTAATAATCCAGTAATAATTAACCGGTCAATCTACCTGTAATTAATCTGACACTAATCTATCATAACGTAATCTATCATAATATAATAAATGCAAAACCTATTTCTGCTTAAAAGTTTTCTGCTTAAAAATCATTTGAAGCTATTCCATAATTATTATATTATTGCTTAAGCATAGCAGAGTCAGGATTAATAGCAGAGAAGGATTTTATTAAAATTTATTAAAATAATTTAAAAAAATGTTTTAATATTTTAAGCCTTTCATGGTGAGAAAGGAGGCTATTTTGGCAAAGTGGAGCACAGGTAAAATAGTTGGTATTGTTTTTCTCTGTTTATTTGTTCTTTTTATATTCACTTTTGGTGGTTGTTTTGTAGGGTTAACGATGGGGGGGTCTGGCAGGACACTGACTTCTCATGTTGGTGTCGGTGGTTCAATTTATGAAATAAGGCTTGAGGGAGTGATCTCTGCTGATAATTATTCGAGTATCATAAGTGGCCAGACAGTTACACCTGAAGAAATAATAGGTGAGCTGGATGAAGCAGAAAAAAATCCAAATGTAAAAGCAATTCTAATCAGGGTAAACAGTCCCGGAGGGAGCGCAGCAGCTTCCCAGGAAATATTTGAGGAAGTTAAAAAAGCTAAAAAACCTGTTGTGGTTTCTGTAAGTGATGCGTGTGCTTCAGGAGCATATTATATATCAAGTGCAGCTGATAAGATAGTTGCGAATCGCTCCTCATCAGTGGGGAGCATAGGCGTAATAATGCAGGTTCCTAATTATGAAGACCTGTATGAAAAGCTGGGAGTGAAATATACGACTATAAAACAGGGCAAGTATAAAGATGTTGGCAGCCCGGACAGGCCACTTACCAGTGAAGAGGTAAGGTTATTAGAGGTCCAGCTTCAGGAAGTTTATCACCAGTTTATTTCAGATGTTGCAGAATCCAGAAATATGGACATAAAAGAAGTTGAGAAACTTGCAACAGGCTGGGTTTTTCTGGGAACTGAAGCCCTTGAGTTAGGCCTGATTGACGAAATAGGAAATTATAAAGATGCTATAAATATAGCTGCAGAACTTGGTGGAATAGAGGGAGAGCCGAATGTAATAAAAAAGAAAATTAGCTATTCTCTCATGGATTTGCTTTTGGGTTTTTCTGCTCGTTCCAAAGTGGTAGGGGCAGGAATCAGGGAGGTTTTAATAAAATAGTAAATAATAATTTTAATAAAACATCAAAGGAAAGTTCTATGATATATTAAAAAATTAAATATATTAAAGAAATAGTAAAATTAATAAAGAATAAAGGGAAACTTTTTACTTTTAATAAAATATAAATTATTATTACGGGGGTAGTTCTGATTATCAATTTGTTTTAAGGAAAATGATTGAAAATATTATTAATCAAATAAAAGAAACTGAAGAAAAAGCAAAGGAAATACTTGCTTCATCAAAAAAGGAATGTAAAGAAATCATAGAAGAGGCTCATAGGAAAGCTGATAAGATTATAAAAGATGCCAGTGAGGAAATTAAAATTATGTTAGTTGAGGCTGAAAAAAAAGCAAAGGATGAAGCAGCCAGAAAAGCAAAACATATGGAAGAAGATTATAAGAAAAAGCAGGAACAAATAGAAAATATTTTTAAATCTAAACGCGAAAAGGCTGTGGATAAAATAATACGGAGGATTTTAGATTAATGGGAGTTGCTAAGTTAAGTAAACTTTTTATTATTTCACATAAATCTGATACTAAATTTGTTTTAAAAAAATTACAGAAAGCTCCTATTCCTATCGAGATTATACCATATACAGAGACTGAAAAAATTGATCTAAAGGTGGATGATTTTGAAACCGACAGTGCTGAAAAGAATGTAAAGGTTAAAAAAGCTCTGGAAATACTTGAATCTGTTAAAGACAAAAAGCCGGGCAAAGCTGCTTCCCGCGCAGGGAAAATGCTGATTAAAAGAAGTGAATATGAAAAAATCCTGAGAAGTGAAAAATTTGAAGACATAGTAGATACTGTTCTTAAAATTGAAAATGAAATAAAAAACATTAAGGATAAGATTGCTGATCTTGAAGCACGCGCTGCACGACTTAAAATGTGGTCCCCGTATAAAGGCAGACTTGAAGATATAAAGGAAACGGCGACTTATACCATAAAATTAGGAACAATTAAATATGAAGGCCAGGATTTTGAGGAAGTATTAAAAAATCTGGATGAAAATAAGATTTCCTGTGAAAAATTATCTGAAAATGGAAATTTTGCTTATGTAATTCTTGCATATCATAATCAATTCAAAAAAGAAGCAGAGGAGTATCTGGACAGTCTCTCATTTGAGGAATCAGGATTAACAGGATATGAGGGCACTATCAATGAGAATTTAAATCGAATTAAGGAAGAAATTGAGTTTTACAGAGAAAAGAAAAAAGCGCTGGAATCTGAATTAAAGAAAATTTCATCTGTATATGAAAAGTCGCTAACAGTTTATTCTGACTATCTTGAAAACAATCAGGAAATTGAAAAAGCACTAGAATCAGGTTATTCTACGGACGCAGTTTCGTTTCATATTGGATGGGTAAAAAATCAGGATAAAAAAAAGGTTATTTCTATAATAGAAGAATTCAAATCTGCAAGGGTTATTGAAGTTCAACCGGCTGAAGATGAGGATATTCCAATAATTCTTGAGAACAAGCCCCTGTTTGAACCTTTTGAGTTAGTAGTTGAACTTTATGGAGTCCCCCGATATTTTGAGGTTGACCCGACTCCTTTTATTCCACTATTTTTTTCACTATTTTTTGGATTATGTCTTACAGATGCCGGATATGGAATAGTACTCGCAGTAATTTCCCTGGTCCTTGCCTGCAGGATTAAAAATGCAAAAAAATTATTTATGATAATTTTCTGGGGGTCAATTTTTTCTATATTTGCAGGAGCAATTTTTAACGGGTGGTTTGGTGACCTGCCCTCATATCTGGGAATGGGAGATTTATCTAAAAAATTTGCAATTATGGGTGACCCTCTGGGTTCCAACGAAGGGACTATGAACTTTTTCAGGCTTGCTCTGGTTATGGGAGTTATCCATGTTTTTTATGGCCTTTTTATTAAACTATTTACAAGCATAAAAAATAAAGACTGGGAAAGTGTATTTCTGGATGACCTGTCCTGGATAATGATTCTTGCGCCGCTTATAATAATCCTTTTATCTTCGCAGATGGCAGTGGATATGAACTTAGTTACAAGCCCTATCTTCCCGCCCGGTATATCCCGGTTTCTTATCTGGCCCCCGGTTATAGGTGCGCTGATGATTATTTTATTCAGGGCCCGCGAGGAAAAAAACTGGGGTTTCAGATTATTTTTAGGATTTCTAAATCTAACAATAGTAAGCGGAATAACATCTTTCCTCGGTGATTTTCTTTCATATATCAGGCTGATGGCGCTGGGTCTTGTAACTGCTGGTATCGGTGTGGTTATTAACAAGATAGCATTTCAGTTTCTTTCAATTCCAGTTGTTGGAATTGTATTATTGATTATAATGCTTTTGTTCGGGCATTTATTTAATATGGTAATTGGTATTTTAAGCAGTTTTGTTCACACATTAAGGCTTCATTATGTTGAATTCTTCCCTAAATTTTATGTGGGAGGAGGTAGACCTTTTAGGTCTTTAAAAGATGAACATAAATATGTAACGATAATCGAGTAGTATTAGGAGGAAAAATGACAGATTTATCACTTGGTGTAGTAATAGGAATGCTTGGTGCAGGCCTGGCAACTATTTTATCTGGAATAGGCTCGGCTATAGGGATAGGGTATCCCGCCAGGGCAGCTGCAGGAGTTCTTGCAGAGGACCCGTCAAAATTTGGAAGTCTGTTCCTGCTTGTGGTACTCCCGGGAACCCAGGGATTCTATGGATTTGTTGCGACATTTTTACTAATTGGAAATATTGGTAAAGTGCAGACTGTTGGACAGGGTATACAGTTGTTACTGGCAGCGCTGCCTGTTGCACTTGCAGGATTAGTTTCAGGAATATATCAGGGAAAAGTATGTGCTGCCGGTGTTAATCTCGTAGCCAAGAGGCCTGGAGAAGCTATGAAGGGAGTTATCTATGCAGCAATGATAGAAACTTATGCTGTGCTTGGCCTTCTTGCAACTATCTTTCTAAATAATCTGATTAAGTTTTAACAGGTGGTTTAATATGCAGGAAAATATGCAGGAGCTGGACAATGTTTCCAGGAAAATTCTTGATGATGCCGAAAAAGAGAAAGAACATGAGCTGGAAAGAGCCAGAAAAGAAGCCCGGGATATAATAGAGGAAGCAAAGCAAAAAGCTGCAGAAATACGTCGTGAAGGTAAGCTAAAAGCCTGGCAGAAGTATAAAGAAGTTTTAAATATCGAATTATCAAGAATAAAGTCTGAACTGGACCAGGGGATACTGGAGTATAAAATTAACCTTATCGATGATGTAATAAGTGAAGCAAAGAAAAAACTTCTTAATATGGACAGAGAAGATTATAAAAAATTTATTATAAAAAGCCTGAAAGATCTGAATATAGATAGTGGCTATTACATAATTGGAAGCGAAGAAAACAATATTGACGGCGAAATGATTGAATCTATTGGTGATTTTAAAAAATCGGAAGAAAAGCCTGATTTTAAAAGAGGAATCAGGATAATAAAAGGAAAAACTGAATATAATATATCCCCGGACGCTTTAATTGATTCAAACATTGATGATATAAGAATGGAAATAGCGTCATATTTATTTAGCGGTGATGGTGATAAAGAGTGAAGTTAAGGACGCAATAAGACGCAATAAGGAGTAATGATAGTTGAAATTATTAGATTACGACATAAAAGATGACAGTTTTTATCTCTTTACATGTGCCCAGTTAAAAGCAAAAGAAGCAGAATTTATAGATAAGAGTAAAATTGAAAGGTTACTTGGAGCCAGTGGGCTGGATGAATTTATAAGGGTGCTAAGAGATACAGTATATTCAGATTATGCAGGTGAAGTAGAAAATTCAGCAAGCTTTGAATCAGTTATACTGGGAGAGTATAAAAACATTGCTGACTTTCTGGATAGAAGGCTGAAGCACAATCACAGACCTGCAGGAGAGCTTTTATTCTTTGAGGAAAATCTGCATAATATAAAAACAGTCATTAAGTCAATTATTATGGATGTAAATCTGGAGGAGCTTTACATACCCGTATATTATTCTTACGGAGAATTACGGGATGCTACTGTAAGTGGTGATTATAGAGAAATAAGCAGTCCGGTTTCCAATACGCTCAGGTTTGCCGGGGGAGAAATAGACAGGCAGGAAAATAGACGGATTTTAGAGTTTGAAATTGAAAAATTCTACCTGCAGGAACTTTTTAATTCTATAAAAAAAATACAGAGCAGGTTAATTATGGATTATCTCAGGCATGTTGTTGATATACTGAATATAAAAAATATTTATAGGAATAAATATCTTGATGAAGACTTGGCCCCCGCTCTTTTTTTGCATAATAATGGATTTGTTCCTGTGGAACTAATAATGAAGTTTAGAAGCGAACAAACAGCGGATTTATTTTTTAAAAAAATAAAACAATCAGATTATGCTGATATAGTGGCAAAGGGAGCCGATGTTCTGAATTCGCAGAATTCTTTTGTTTCCTTTGATAAGGAAGAGGTTCTTTTTTATATTGAGCTCTTTGAACCTTTAAAATACACAGTTTCCAATGTGGAAAAAGTTTTCCAGTTTTTCTTAAGAAAGAAAATTGAGCTAAAAAAATTAAATATTATTTTTGAAGGTGTCCTTTATGGCATTAGCGCAGAGAAAATTAAAGACAGGGTGCTGGTATAAATGGCTGAAAAAATAGCTGCACTGGGTGAAAAGGATATAATGCTTATTTTTAAGGCGGCAGGAATTGAAGTATTTCCGGCGGAAGATAATTCAGAAGGGTCTGCTAAAGCCGCAAAAAAGTTAAAGGAACTTGCTGACAGCGGCTATGGAATTATTTTTATAACTGAATCCATGGCGTTAAAACTGGATAATGTTATAAAAGAATACGAGGATAAGTTCCAGCCTTCTATTGTGGTAATTCCCGGTGCCGGTAAAAGAAATGATTATGCATTGAAAAATTTACGAAGAATAATAATAAAGGCTGTTGGAGCAGATATATTGTCTGATAAGGAGAGTAAAAGTTAATAATATAGGAGTTAAATAAATGAGTAATACAGGTAAAATTGTCAAAGTTGCAGGACCCCTGGTTGTAGCTGGAAATATGGCAGATTCCAGAATGTTTGACATTGTCCATGTTTCGGATAAAAAGTTAATGGGAGAAATAATAGAATTAAATGAAGACTTTGCTTCCATTCAGGTATATGAGGAAACCGAGGGCATAGGAGTAGGGGAGCCCGTATATCCATCAGGTGAGCCTCTAACGGTTGAGCTTGGGCCGGGCATAATTCAGTCCATCTATGATGGAATACAGCGGCCTCTTGATTATATATATGAGAGAGCCGGTGATTTTATTTCAAGAGGAATAACAGCAGCTGCTCTGAATAGAGAAAAAAAATGGAAATTTGAACCGCTGGCAAAAAAAGGTGATATTGTGGGTTACGGTGATTTTCTGGGTTATGTTGATGAAACAGAGACAGTTAAGCATTATATAATGGTTCCCGGGGGAGTAAGTGGTGAAATTAAATCGATTGAAGCCGGTGAGTTTACTGTTGAAGATGTAGTGGCTGTTATAAAGAGTGAAAATGGTGATACAGAAGTCACAATGATGCAAAAGTGGCCGGTAAGGAAGCCAAGGCCGTATTTAAATAAATTAAGCCCTGATATGCCTTTATTTACAGGCCAGAGAATTATAGATATGCTTTTCCCGATTGCAAAAGGTGGTACTGCATGTATACCTGGCCCGTTTGGTTCAGGGAAAACAGTAATACAGCATCAGCTTGCAAAATGGGCTGATGCAGAGATTATTGTATATATAGGATGCGGTGAAAGGGGAAATGAGATGACGGATGTTCTTATGGAGTTCCCCGAACTTGTTGACCCGAAATCAGGAGTTCCTCTTATGAAAAGGACAGTCCTGATTGCTAACACTTCTAATATGCCTGTTGCTGCAAGGGAGGCATCAGTTTATACAGGAATAACAATAGCCGAATATTTTAGAGATATGGGATATTCTGTGGCTTTAATGGCTGATTCAACATCAAGGTGGGCAGAGGCAATGAGGGAAATTTCAGGCAGGCTGGAAGAGATGCCAGGTGAGGAAGGATATCCAGCATATCTTGGTGCAAGGCTTGCTTCTTTTTATGAGAGAGCAGGAATGGTAAATTGTCTTACTACTACTGGAGAACAGAGAAAAGGCGCTCTATCCGTTATTGGAGCAGTATCACC
>JAQVHC010000053.1 GCA_028696435.1 Actinomycetota bacterium
CTATTTCCGGCATCAGAATGACTGTGAATACAGGAGATGGGAAAAAGATGGATGTCTCGTCTCCATTGTGTGGATATTTTAATATATATAATATCCTGGCGGCTATAGGTGTGTGTTTAGATATGGGGGTAAAAACTGAATATATAATAGAAGGAATTAATTCCATGCAAGGTGTAAAAGGAAGATTTGAAAGGGTGTACGCCGATGGAAAAATAACAGTAATAGTAGATTATGCACATACACCTGACGGGCTCAAAAATGCATTGCACACCGGGCGCGAACTGTTAAAACCGGGTGGCAGGCTGATATCAGTTTTTGGATGTGGTGGAGACCGTGATAGGGGTAAAAGAAAAACAATGGGTTATATTTCTGGCCGGTATGCTGATTATACAATTATTACATCGGACAATCCAAGGTCCGAAGAACCACTTTCCATAATTAATATGATAAAAGAAGGAATAGTTAATTCAGGAAATGACAGATTTGATATAGAAGTTGATAGGAAAAAAGCAATATTTAAAGCTCTTAATATGGCAGGGATAAATGATATAGTTATAATTGCAGGCAAGGGTCATGAAAGTTACCAGGAGTTTAAAGATTATAAAATACCTTTTAGTGACCGGAAAGTGGTCAGTACGTGGGCCGGTCAAGAGAGAAACGATAAAAAAGAGAAACGATAAAATAAAGATGTCCGGAAAAGAGGATAGAAAAGACGATATAAAGAAATAAAAATGAAAGAAAAAATAAAAATAGAGAATTTATTATCATGGACAGAATGCGAGCTGATTTCAGGTAATCCCGGGAAATATATTTTCAATATTTCAACTGATTCAAGAACCATAAAAGAAGGGGATTTCTTTATACCTGTAGTTGGGGAAAATTATGATGGTCATGATTTCATAGAACTGGCTCTGGAAAAAGGAGCCTGTGGATTTGTTTTTGAGTCACAGTATAGCGAAAGGTTAAAACTATGGGAGAAAAGTATAAAAGCTCGAAAACTAAATGACCTTATAATTATAAAATCGCAAAACAATTTATTTTTTCTTAACAATATTGCATATCATTACATCCGAAAATTCAATCCTACTGTAATAGGAATTACCGGAAGCGCTGGTAAAACTACATCAAAAAATTTGCTCGTAAGTATATTAAGTAGAAAACATAAGGTTAAATTTACTCCAGAAAATTATAATACCGAAATAGGGGTTTCAAAATCAATTCTGGAAATTGATGGTGGAACAGAAATCTTTATTGCCGAACTCGGAATGCGGGGCAGAGGTCAGATAAAATTGTTATCAGATATGTGCAATTTAAATATTGGTGCTATTACTTCAATAGGTGAATCGCATCTGGCTTTTTTTAATGATTTAGAAGAGATAGCGATGGCTAAAGCTGAAATGGCAGATATTCTTTACAGGAATAATGGAGTTTTATTTTTAAATAATGACGACCTGTATAGTGACTTTATTGAGAAGAGGGTAAAATGTAAAAATTTAAGGTTTGGAAGGGATAATGAGATTGCATTTAACTTTATAGAAAAAGATGTTGATTGCATGGGAAGGTTCGAATTTGATTTGCTAAAGGGTGATAAAAAAGTTACAAATATAAAATTAAATGTTCCTGGCTATCATAATATATACAATGCATGCTGTGCGGCTGCAATAGCCCTGTATCTGGATATTGATACGGAGACAATAAAAAAGGGAATTGAGGAAGCAGTTATCGAGAGTTCAAGAATGGGAGTTATAAATAAGAAAGACAGAATAATTATAGATGATTGTTATAATGCTAATCCTTTATCTGTAAAAAGAGCAATTGATACACTTAGTTTAATTTCAAAAAAGAGAAATATGAGGAGTGTTGCTATAATAGGAGATATGCTGGAACTTGGAAGCAAATCGCCGGCTCTCCATGCTGATATAGGTAGATATTTATCTGAAAAAAAGGTAGATGTGCTAATTGCTGTTGGCAGTCTTTCTGCAAATATATATAAAGGCTTCAAAAATAGTGCTAATCTTAATAACAGTAAAAGCAGTAGAAGCTGTTATTATTTTAGTAACAAGGAAGAATTAATGGGTGAAATAGATGATCTAATTAAACCGGGCGATATTATATTAATAAAAGGCTCCAGAGCAAATAAAATGGAAGATATTGTTAATATGGTGTAGATAGGAATTAAAGTATGACGTGGATATTTTTATCAATTATGATAGGGGGCATAATGTCACTTATGGCAACTCCCCTATTCATAAAATTTCAGAGAAACAAAAAAATCGGTAAGAGAATCCGTATAGATGGCCCTAAGACACATTCTACCAAAACAGGGACACCCACCATGGGTGGGCTGGTATTTGTATTTTCATCGCTGGTTTCTTATATTGTAGTAAGCCTGGTAAAGTATTACAGACATGGAGATTATAGTATAGAAGGTATCTTTGCTATTTCTGTTTTGTTACTATGCAGCTTTATAGGATTTATTGATGATTATATTGCTATTAAAATGCAGAGGTCGCTTGGTTTGAGATGGTGGGTTAAAATAGTCCTCCTTGCTGTGGTTTGCGTTTACTTTATATTGTTTTCAAAATATGTGCTTAACATTGGTACATACTTGAGTATACCATTTACGAATATGAAGGTTGAAATGGGTAACTGGTACTATATCATTGTGGTCCTTATTATAATAAGCACAACCAATGCAGTTAATCTAACTGATGGACTGGATGGCCTGGCTGCAGGGGCCTCTTCAATTGTTTTAGCTGTATTCTGTCTTATAGCTTTTCTCGAATGGTCTGTACTTGATGTTCATTCTGCCATAGATATTGCTGTAATAGGTGGTGGTACTCTCGCTGCGTGTATAGGGTTTTTATGGTGGAACACTGCACCTGCCGAGATTTTTATGGGAGATACAGGATCTTTTGGACTGGGAGGACTAATAGCGACATTTGCTATAATTTTAAAACAGGAAATTCTACTTATTGTAATCGGAGGACTTTTTGTAATTGAAACGTTATCAGTAATAATACAGGTTTTATGGTTTAAGATGTTTAAAAGAAGGGTGTTTAAAATGGCTCCCATTCATCATCACTTCGAACTTCTCGGGTGGCCTGAGATAAAGATTATTATAAGGTTCTGGATTGTATGCATGTTATTTGCAGGAGTCGGGTTTTTTATTTATTACTTAAAATTTATAGATTAAGAGAATATGGGAAAAGGAAAAAGAACTGATTTTATGAAAAAATATAATTTACTGGTTGTAGGCCTCGGAAAAACAGGGGTTTCTGTAATTAAAAAAGTATCTGACCTGTGTTCATCGATAATTGCAGTGGACGATAATCCCTATCTTGACCTGGAATTAGCATTTGGGGGCAGTCAATATAAGGAAATTAATAATCTAAAAATAATGCCTGGCAGGGACTTCATAGATGGACAAAAAATTTTAAAAAAAATTGATCTTGTAATAATAAGCCCGGGAGTTCCCTCTAATGCTCCATTAATAAAAAATGCGAGAGAAAACGGAATTCCGGTATGGAGTGAGCTTGAACTTGCATGGAGATTGCTTCAGGAAGAGGAACAGAAAAGAACAATTGCTGTAACCGGTACGAATGGCAAAACGACAGTAGTAACATTAATTGGAGAGATTATTAAAAATTCAGGAAAAAATTGCGTGGTATGCGGTAATGTAGGATTGCCATTAATAAACACAATAGACACAAACGAGGTAAATATTATTAATAACGATAAAACAAGCAGTAATTATAGTATAGATAGGGAACTGATAAGGGTGATAGAAGTTAGCAGCTTTCAGCTGGAGTGGGTATATGAATTTAAACCACATATCAGTGTCATATTAAATATAACAAGTGACCATATAGACAGACACAGATCTTTTGATGATTATGCAAGGTTAAAGTTAAAGTTATTTGAGAATCAGTCTGCCGGTGACAGGGCAATTTTTAATGCTGATGACCCGAATATTGAAAGTAGGGTAAACAGGTGTATATCTACCGGGTATAAAAAACTCCCGGAGTTTATAAAATATAGTCTTAAAACAAAAGAAGGAGTAAACCTTTTTTATGAAGACGAAGCCGTCTTTTACAGGATTGATAATAAAAAAGGAAAGGTAAATATAAAAAATTCACCTCTTAAAGGCAACCACAATATATCCAATATTATGGCTTCTATTGCACCTTCTTTATTGATGGGAGTGGATGAGAGAAACATTGAGGAAACAATAAAGAATTTTAAACCTTTAGACCACAGGCTTGAATATCTTGGTTGTGTAAAAAAAATAAGGTGTTTTAATGATTCGAAATCGACCAATCCTGATGCAACACTGGCTGCTCTAGAAGATTTTGATAAAGAAGTTACATTGATAATGGGTGGGAAAAATAAGAACATGGATTTTTCAGAATTAATTAGTATTTTAAATAAAAAAATAAAAAATCTTATTTTAATCGGAGAAGCTGCGCCGGTGATTTATGAGTCAATATCAGAAAGTGGTTTTGACTATAAAATATTCAGATGTAGAACTCTTGAAGAAGCAGTATACAGAGGATTTGAAGTTGCGAAGCCCGGTGAAGTGCTGATGCTTTCTCCTGCCTGTGCCAGTATGGATATGTTTAAAGATTATAAAGAAAGAGGAGATAGATTTAAAAGCCTTGTATGTATGGAAAAGGAGAGAGTAAGTACAGGTAAAAATTAGTTATAAAAAAATGAGCACAACACAAGAGAGAATATGGAAGAAGAAAGAAGAAATATTAGAAGATATAATCTGTTAAAGATTGATATTGAGTATTATCTCCTGTTTGTTATTACGCTGATTCTGTCAATAATAGGTCTTATAATGGTATCAAGCTCTTCTATGGCAGTAGGCGAAAGATATTTTAATGACCCTTACTGGTTTATCAGAAGACAGGTAATATGGTGGGCTATATCTTTAATTTTTCTTATTCTGGCATCGAAGATAAATTATCACAGCTATCAAAAGCTTTCTAATTTTATAATAATTATAGTTATCGGTTTGCTTGCACTGGTTCTAATTCCAGGAGTAGGAGTAGAAGTCGGAGGTTCGAGAAGATGGCTTAATTTATGGTTTTTTAACCTGCAGCCTTCGGAATTTGCAAAAGTTGCCATAACTTTTATGTTATGTGATAACATTGAGCGTAAATACAGATATGGGAAGCGTATAAAAGATATTATCCTCCCTTCTTTTTTAGCACTATGTGTCATTACAGTTTTAATATTTCTTGAGCCTGATCTTGGCTCGGTTGTTATTATCTGGTTGATTGCTTTTATAGTTATGTTTATAGGTGAAGTGAGATTTAAACATCTTATTGGATTAGGATCTACTGGACTTATAGTAATAATAAGTTACCTGTTTATGGAAGACTATAGAAAGGCAAGGCTTTTCGCTTTTTTTAATAAAGCAGAAGAGGTCGAAGGAGCTAATTTTCAGATAACGCAATCACTGATTGCACTGGGCTCCGGGAACCTGACGGGAGTAGGTCTTGGTAACAGCATGCAAAAATATTCTTATCTTCCCGAAGCTCACACTGATTTTATATTTGCAATTATTGGTGAGGAGCTCGGACTGGCGGGTACACTACTTGTGGTAACTTTATTTATACTTTTTATGTTTTCAGGGATAAGGATTTGCATTAAGACAGAAGACTGTTTTGGAAGAATACTGGCAGCAGGCCTTACAAGTATTGTAATAGTACCGGCTATAATTAATATTTTTGTTGTTGTCGGTCTTGCCCCTGTTAAAGGTCTGGCACTGCCCTTTATCAGCTCCGGGGGTTCATCGTTGATTATTAATATGATAGTAGCAGGAATACTGCTTAACATATCCCGAAACAGTAGTTTATCAATGATAAAAAGTCAGAAATAGGTCAGGTATTAAGTCAGAAATTCAGGTATTATTATTATTATAATAATAGAGCAAACAGGTTAAAGCCGGGCAAAACTGATCCGGAGTTAAACTAACAAGATAAGTTAACTGTGGTTAAATTAGCAGGAATTAACCTGGCAAAATTAATGGAGTCAGGTTAACTGGATTGAAATTAATTAAAGGGATATTACTGGATGAAAAAGAAAATAATAATATGCAGTGGCGGGACAGGCGGACACATTTATCCTGCTCTGGCTATTGTTGAGGCTATAAGGGACAATTATCCGTTGTGTGAAATTCTTTTTATCAGTAGCAAAAAGGGTCCTGGTATTGAAATCCTTGAACAATACAATATAAATCATATAACAATTAAATCATGCGGGCTGGTTATGAATGTAAATATGTTAAGAAAGATTTTTAATGCAATAAAGTTTTTTTATTTTTATATTATTGGTTTTTTCCAATCTTTAAGAATAGTGCTGGGTTTTAAACCTGATATAATACTTGGTATGGGTGGTTATATATGTGCTCCTGTGCTTTCGGCCGGGATTTTAACAGGTACAAAGATAGCACTGCATGAACAAAATTATATTCCGGGGAGATTAAACAGTTTTTTTTCAAGATTTGCAAAATATATTTTTATTAGTTTTAAAGATACTGCTAAATACCTGAAGGCAGAGAAAGATAGAATAATCTTTACCGGAAATCCTTTAAGAAAAACAATAAGAAAGCGGAAGAATCTGGAGCCTGATTTTAAAAAATGGGGCCTTGAAAAGGGAAGATTTACTATAGTTGCTTTTGGAGGAAGTCTTGGTGCGCAAAAGATAAATAATACTGTTATGGGATTGTATGATTATTTTAAAGATAATGATAAAATTCAGATTTTGCTCATTTCGGGGAAACGTTTTTATGATAGTCTAATAGAAACTAAAAAAAATATTATTGACTCTAAAGATAAAATTATTTTCAGGGTTTTTGATTATATAAGTGAAATGGATGAAATATATAGATTGGCTGACCTTGTGATTTCGAGGGCAGGTGCAAATACTATATCAGAGCTAATGGAATATAACATTCCTTCAATACTTGTGCCATATCCTCATGCAGTTGCAAATCATCAGTTTTATAATGCAGATTTTCTGGTAAGGAATGGTAAGGCTATTATGGTTGAGGATAAGGACTTGAGTGAAAAAAGACTGGTTGAATTAATAGAGATTCTCGCTGAATCTGATTGGAAAAAATATAAAGAAATGAAAAGCATTGTAATTAATGATACTGTAGCGGACAGTGCAGGATTAATTGCTGCTAAACTAATGGAGAGTTAAATTGGATAACCTGAATGATAATTTAGAAAAAAGTAAAAGGATTTTTCTGATCGGTATAGGTGGTGCAGGAATGAGTGCAATTGCCCAGGTACTTTATGGAATGGGATTTGAAGTATCAGGCTCGGATATAAAGGAATCACACTACACCAACTTTTTAAAAAATAGTGGTATAGAAATATTTATCGGACATTCAAAAGAAAATATTAAAGGTGCTGATATCGTAGGCTATTCATCTGCAATACCTGATAGTAATGTGGAACTGGTTGCTGCCAGAGAGAAAAAAATCCCTGTACTTGCCCGTTCAGATATACTGGCATGGATATTGAACAAAAGAAAAGGCATAGCTATTGCCGGGACCCATGGAAAGACCACTACAACTTCTATGATTTCTCTAATTTTTAGAGGTCTGGGACTGGACCCGATTATAATGGTTGGAGGGGAGTTAAATGAGCTTGGCTCAAATGCCAGATATGGAAAAGGTGAATATGTAATTGCTGAAGCAGATGAAAGTGATGGTTCTTTCCTTAAGTACAGTCCATTTATAAGTGTTGTTACAAATATTGAAGGTGATCACTTTGATTTTTATAGAGATATTGATGAGATTAAAAACAGTTTTGCAAAATTTATTTCTAATACATCTCCTGATGGATTTGTAATAATGAATGGCGATGAACCATTGCTCAGGGATATTTCCAGATTAAGTAATGGAGAAGTCGTATATTATGGGATAAACCCTGAAAATCATATTTATGCGGAAGACATAAAATTTGCTAACTTTACATCTTCCTATACGCTGGTTATTACAGGCAGGGACGGTAAAAGAAAGAAGTTAGAGATTTTTTTAAATGTACCGGGCATTCATAATGTAAAAAATAGCCTGGCCGCTCTGGCAGTGTGCTATAGTTTAAATTTTGACATGGAGAAAGCAGCCGGTATATTAAGATATTTTACCGGTGTCAGAAGAAGATTTGAAAAAAGAGGGGAGAAGAAAGGCGTTCTGATTTTTGATGATTATGCACATCACCCTTCTGAAGTAAGAGCAACTCTTGAGGCTGCTGCAAAAGAGAAAAAAAATAGAATAATTGTAGTTTTCCAACCCCACAGATATTCGCGACTGGCAAATTTGAAGGATAAGTTTGATGGCTGTTTTGATGAAAGTGATATTTTAGTTGTTACAGATGTCTATGCATCAGGTGAGTTACCAATTCCAGGAATTACTGGTAAGACCCTGGTTGATATTTTATTAGATAATGGTTTTAAAGGTA
>JAQVHC010000054.1 GCA_028696435.1 Actinomycetota bacterium
CTTCTTTTACTCTTTTTATGCCTTCCCTGATACCGGGCAGTTTCATAGGATTATGAAGATTTCCAAGAGAAGGATTTAGAAACAGGCTTACATCCTTTTCTTCTATAACACCCCTTTTGGCAAGAAGTTCCAGTAAAATCGCACTGTAGCCAGTTTTTTTTAATAATTCCCGGCTGGCTTTATTATTATTCCTGCATATCCATTTAGAAGGTAAACTATTCATTTATCCATTTTAATAAAATAATAAATTTTAAAGAAAGACAAAAATATCCGTATTATGATAGCAATATTATAAAATAAAATGGATAAAACTTAATCTTTAGTTTTTTATTTATTTTTTATATTTCGGAAATTTTTTGTTCCATACTGCAAGAAGCGGGCTCGCAATACATATAGAAGAATATGTTCCGGCTACGATACCAACTGTAAGCGCCAGTGCAAAGTCTTTAAGTGCTGTCGTTCCCATTATGAGAAGCAAAACAACTGGAAACAATGTGGTAAGAGAAGTATTTATGGACCTTGATAGAATAGCATTTATTGAATCATTTAAAACCCTATCATATCCCAGTTTTCCCACCAGTGAAGTGTTTTCCCTTATTCTGTCAAAAACAACAATAGTGTCATTCAGCGAATACCCCAGGATTGTAAGTATAGCTGCTATCGTTGATGTGTTAACCTCACGGTTTAAAATACAATAAACACCAAGGGTTATCAGCACATCATGGACCAGTGCCAGGATTGCTGCAGCTCCAAATCTTATTTCAAATCTTATCCATACATAAATTAAAATACCTGCAATACTTATTGCAATTGCTATCAATGCATTCTTTACAAGAATGCTTCCAAAACCTGGTTCCACCGTTCTATCCTGAAGAGGCTGTCCTGTAATACCTATTTTTCTATCGAGTAAATTTAAAATTTCATTCTTTTCCTCTGTACTTATAGACTCTCCCAGATTTTTAGCCTTTATTCTGATTATAAATTGATCAGAATTATCTTTTAGAACATCGGGTATAACCTTCTGTATTATTACGTTATCATATCCCAGCTCACCCATTATTTCTCTTATTTCTGCAGTATCTGTTGGCCTATCAAATTTTACTTCAATTAAACTACCTCCAAGGAAATCTATTCCCAGATTAAATCCGCCATTTACTATAAAACCAATTATTCCTGCTGCAATTGCTACTATGGATATAGTAAACCATATTTTTCTTCTACCTATAAAGTCAAAGTTACGATTTCTAATTCTCATAATACTATATACCAACCTCTCTTCTTACACCCAGAAATCCAGGGGTATTTAATTTTGGTATTCCTGACATCAAAAATATTATAGACCTGTTAAATAGCAGACTTACTGTCATACTGATTATTACTCCCAGACTCAGCGTTACTGCAAAACCTTTTATTGGACCTGTACCAAATATATACAGCGCGCCTGCTGTAATCAAAGTGGTTACATTTGAATCAATAATTGTACTCAGAGCATGTTTAAATCCGTCATTTATAGCAATCCTTGAAGATTTCCCTTTTATTATCTCTTCTTTTATTCTCTCAAAGATTATAACATTGGCATCCACAGCCATACCTATCGTTAATATAATACCTGCGATTCCCGGTAGTGTAAGTACTGCGCCAATAGCAGAGATTGTGCCCCAGAATAATATGACATACACAATAAGGCCAATTGCTGAATAAATACCGAGACCCTTATAGTAAACAAGCATAAAAACAATTACCAGTATAAGACCTATAAGGCCGGCATAAAGACCTTTTACAAGAGAATCCATTCCAAGAGTCGGACCCACCATGCTGCTTTCTTCGATATGGAGGTCAATAGGGAATGCACCTGTCTGGAGTACAAGTTCAATATTTTTTGCTTCTTCAATACTCTCTATTCCTGTAATTTCAGCTGCTCCATTAGTTATAGCTACCTTTATAACCGGTGCAGATTCAATTTCTTCATCAAGAACTATTGCAAGATTCTTTCCTATGTTTTCCGATGTAACTTCGGCAAATTTATTAACTGCTTCACCCTTAAAACTCAGAGCTACTCTTATATTTCCATAATTATCATAACCTGCAACTGCTTCTGCCAGTCCATCACCTGTAATAAGGACCGGACCTACCAGTGTTGCTATGCCTGATCTTGAATCTACAAGTATCTCACCGACTTCTTCTCCATTTTTTATCAGCAGCAATTCACGTGTATCAGGCTTATACTCCACCTTACCCATAATTTCTTCATCACTGTATTCAAAACTACCAGAGGAGCCGGCATTCTGTTCTTTGCCCTCTTCATTGTTACCCATGGATTCCTGTTCTTTTTGAGTTTGCTCTCTCTTTGTAACAATAAAAAGTTCGCCTGTTTCGGGTTCTGTTATTAGATTTCCTACATACTGATTGTTATAATCTACCAGGAGAACTTCCTCTGCATCAGGATCAATTAATAGTTCACCTTTTTCATAATCAATGCCAACAGGTATTAGGGCATTTTCTTTCAGTGAAAAAAACATTCCGGTAACAAGCCTGAATTCAAGCTTTGCAGTCTTTCCTATTATTTCTTTTGCCGCATCCGGGTCCTTTACTCCAGGAAGCTGGACTACAATATTGTTAGATATATCTTTTGTAATCAGAGGTTCTGAAACCCCAAGTCTGTCTATTCTATCCCTGATTATACTAATAGTATGATCTATTTTTTCTGATGTTATTTCTTCCCCTCTTTTTTCGACCGGCTTCAAAACAATCTGGGTGCCGCCTTTTAGATCCAGCCCCAGATTAATAGAATTTGCGACAGAATCTCTAAATATATAGTAAAAACTTACCCCTATTAATATTATAAAAATTATAATAATAGAAATATTTACCTTTTTATTTCTCATATTTTCTATTACATTACTATTTATTTATTTATTTTCTTACTTTTTGCTTTCCTGCTGTTGACTTATTTTTTTTGCAATAGCACTTTTACTTATTTTTACATCAACGCCGCTTGCAATTGTTATTATTACCACGTCATCGCGAACATCTTTAACCCTTCCATGGAAGCCACCTATTGTTACTATCTCGTCCCCTCTCTGTAATCCCGAGAGTAATTCCTGGGTTTCCTTATTTCTCTTACGCTGTGGCCATATTAGAAGGAAATAAAACGCTACTAAAATAACTGCAAGCCACACCCATACCATCCAGCCCCCTGAACCGGTTGCAGTGGTAGCGGCTTCTTCAGCTCCTGTAGCTGCGCCCCCTTCTTCTGTGGGTACAGTACATGCGATACTTAATAAACCAACGCTTACTATCAGCATACATATTACTAATATACTGATTGTTCTTTTTTTTAGATTCATATGCACCTCTTTAAAATAATCTTTTTAAAAGCCAAATATCACTATTATTAACTTTTTTAAAAATTTTGCAAATTAATGTCTGATTTTGTTTCATTATTATTAAGATTTATTATGATTATTGCCAGTTTATTATCATTATTATTTATCATTATTGTAATTATTTAAAAAATTTTTTTTATAATTAGTAAAATTATCTGACAGTATTGCCTCTCTGGCCCCAGTAACTATACTAAAAATAAAATGAAGATTATGAATTGTAAGTAAAATGCTGGAAAGTATCTCATTACTTCTAAACAGGTGCCTCAGATAAGATCTTGTATAATTTTTGCATGTATAGCAATCACACGTTTTATCGAGAGGAGTATAGTCAAAGGTATATTTTTTATTTTTTATATTAACTTTCCCTTCTGCAGTAAAAGCACTCCCATTTCTGGCAATTCTTGTCGGCATAACACAATCAAACATATCCACACCGCTATCTATGGCTTCGATTATACCTTCAGGGTCTCCCAGCCCCATAAAATATACAGGTCTACTATTATCTAAAAATCTCATAGTGTAGTTTAAAATATCAATGGTCTGCTCTTTTTCTTCACCTACACTCAATCCCCCTATTGCTATACCGTCAAAAGCCATATTAGATATTGATTGTGCACAGAATTTTCTTAAACTTTTTATAAATCCTCCCTGTACTATGCCAAACATCTTTGTTTCACTGTTATAATTTATTTCTTTTTTTGTTTTTAATGATATTTCCGCCCATTCTATGGTTCTTTTTGCTGCATCAAGAGTATAATCATAATCCTTATTAAAAGGAATGCATTCATCAAGTACCATAATTATATCCGATCCCAGCCGGTACTGCATTTTTACTACATCTTCGGGAGTAAAGAAATGGTTTGAACCATCTATTATTGATTTGAATTCTACTCCGCTGTCAGTTACTTTTCTTATCTTGCCCAGACTGAAAACCTGGAATCCGCCACTGTCTGTTAATATACTTCTTTTCCAGTTCATAAATTTATGAAGCCCTCCTGCTTTTTCAATAACATCAATTCCCGGTTGCAGGTAAAGGTGGTATAAATTAGCAAGTATAATTTCACACCCTTCTTCATAAAGCTGTTCATTTGTGATTGCTTTTACCGTTGCCTTTGTTCCTACCGGCATAAAAACTGGTGTTTTTACCTGTCCTGTCTTTGTTGTTAAAACTCCAGCTCTTGCAGAAGAATTTTTATCCTTATTTAAAACTTGAAAAAAAGCCATACTGCACAAAAAATATTAAATCTGATTATTTTCCCGGTTTTTTATTACTTACCTGATTTTTATAATCTGCTTTTTCTATTTTCTAATCCCGTCTTATTTCCTGTCTGATTATTTATTCTATCTTTAATTCTGCCTCACCTTTAATTCTACCCTGATTGATTTATCAAGCTTCTCTTCTGATTCCAGCCTCTTTTCAGCTTCCTTCAAAATCGTAAGGAGCATTTCAGTGTAAGACATACTTTTAATTGCAGCCATTTTTGCCAGATGTCCATCCCAGCACCACCCCGGATTTGGATTGACTTCCAGTAATTTTGGCTCACCTTTAGATGTGAGCCTCCAGTCCATTCTTGCATAGTCTTTACATCCGAGTCTTTCATATAATTTTAGCGAACAATCAATAATAAATCTCTCTGTATCCGCAGGCAAAACAGCCGGTATTGATTTTATTTTCCAGTAAGGTGAATCCTGCAGCCATTTTGCTTCATAACCACATATCCTGGGAAGCCCATCAGGCAATTCAGAGTAATCTTCTTCAATTACAGGTAAAACCATATAAGAATCAGGAAAATTTCCTATTATCCCAACACTCAAATCTTTTCCCGGAAGGAATTCCTCAATTAATATTGGTTTATCATAGCCCAGTTTGTCTCTTATTTCAGAAATTACACTTATTATTTTTTCAATGCTGTAAACTACATTTCTCCGGCTTATCCCAAAACTTGAATCTCCAAAATTTGGTTTGATTATCATCGGAAATTCAAACGGTACCTCAAATGAAATATCTCCTGGCTTTACAAAAATTGCACGTGGAGTCGGTATCCCCATTTCCTCTGCAACACCTCTTACAAGTGATTTATCGTAACAATATGCCAGACACTGCGGACCTGAACCTGTGTATGGAATGCCAAGGGTTTCGAGCAGCGCAGGCACATGGAGTTCTTTGCGTGCGTCATTAAAATATCCTTCATCGCAGAGATTAAATACAAAATCAATTTTTCTCTTTTCCTGCATTTTAATAAGTTCTTTTATCATAACTTCATGATTATCAAGATAGTAGAATTTGTAATCACAATTTCTTTCAATTTCTCTTAAAGAATCTTTAAGTCTGTCAATAGTATAAAAGTCATCTTCATCAAATACATAGAAGGGTTTTAAAATATCAACTTTATTCGGGTCACCAAGTAAAACTACTACATTTTTTAACTGCTGTTTTTTTATTTTTACTGGCGACCAATCTTTTCTGGCAACAGCTGATACGATTATCCTCTTTTCAGTCATTCCAAGATCCTGATTTCTTCTTGAATCAGTAGTTATTGTTCCATGAGAGATAATATTACTGAATCCAGCTTTTTTTAAAAATTCAATTATCTCTTCCTGCGTATAAAGTCTTTCAGCATAAAACTGATCAGCTATAACTCCTTTATCAATATTACTTATTATTTCCCTGGAAATAAGCCGTGTCTTATCAAGTGATAATGAACGCTCTCTGCATACAAAATGCTTTTTATCTATCCATTCCCATGAACGTGATTTAATATTTTCCCTGGTATACTCTCCATCAGACAGGTCAATCAAAAACCGCCCCCATGGCTTTAATACCCTTAATACTTCTCTAAGTACTGTCATATCATCTTTAGCTGTTTCAAAATATCCAAAGCTATTGCCAAGGATCATTACTACATCAAATGTGTCACTGGCATAAGGCAATCTCCTTACATCACCCTCCCTGAATTTAATAGATGAACTTTCTTTCTTTGCTTTTTGAATCAGGTAATGTGACCTGTCCAGCCCTTCTACATGTTTGAATCCTCTATTTGCCAGTTCAATACAGTGTCGTCCCTGCCCGCAACAGAGATCCAGTATCCTGTCTTCCGGGGATAAACTGAGAATTTTTGCAAATAAATCAATTTCTTTTCTTGTTATTTCTCTATCACCCACGACATCGCCGTCGGTTTTTAAATATGTTGAATTAAAAATAGTTTTCCACCAATCAGGTTTTAAATATTCTTCAAGGTTGTTTATTGGTCCAAGTTTTTTCCTGGAGGAATTTGAATTTATTCCTTTTAGGGCAGATTCACAATCTGGAGAACCTTCTTTCATTTATCTTATCACTCCCCTTTTAATTGCTTTTTAATAATTACTTTTTAATTATAATTATATTTTTTATACCTGTTATTATGCCTTAATAACAACAGTAACAGATACTTTTTTTATGTTTAAATATTATGCTTCAATAACTGATTTAATTTCATGCTTTAATATATTCCTTAATAAACGATAAATATATAAATAAATTTATTTTTAAAAGTTTATTTTTTCTTAAATCCACTGACAAAACCACCCCTTATTTTGTCCAGCATGTAACTTACTACAAATGCATCAGGGTCATTTTCATGTATTAATTTATCTAATCTCTGTAGATTAGCCTGATTGCAAACCACATTAATAATCTCCACTTCACCATCCCTGCCTGCCCCTTTATAACAGGTAAAACCAAAACCTTCTTCCGGCAGTATTGTTTTTATTTCGTTACAGTACTTCCTTGAAATAATATTTGTGCTTACCAGGTCCAGAGATAATTTTTCCGATATCGTAATTCCAATAGCAGTTCCTGCAGCGAAACCGGCACCATAGGCAAGTATACCGTAAATATTACTGATATTTTCTATTAACTTTACTATAACTGTTATAAATATGGTAACTTCAAAAAAACCTATTAAAGCAGCAATGGCTTTCTTCTTTCTTATTATCATATTTACTCTTATTGTACCCAGGGTTACATCAACAATTCTTGAAAAAAATATCGCTAACGACCATACTATTGTATCAACCAATTTTATCTCCTTGATTAAAATTTTACTTACATATTTGTAGCAATTATATAAGGCATTTTTAAAAAATAAAGTATATTAAAAATAATAATAAAATTCTACTTTATTAGCATACAATCGCCAAAACTGTAAAATCTGTACCCTTTTCTTTTTGCTTCCTCGTAAGCATTCAAAATATTTTCTCTTCCAGCAAATGCACAGACCATCGCCAGAAGAGTTGATTTCGGCAGATGAAAATTAGTAATTAATCTATCAATAACTCTAAACTGGAAGCCTGGATATATAAAAATATCGGTCTTTCCGCTGTCTTCTACTATATCATTTTTTCTAAGCATCAGGGTTTCAAGTACTCTGACCGTGGTAGTACCGACAGCAGTTATTTTATTCCCGTTGTTCCTTGCAATTCTTATTTTTGCCGCCTCGCCCTCTTCAATAGAATAATATTCACTGTGCATTTTGTGCTGCTCTATTTCATCTACATTTATTGGCCTAAAAGTATCAAGGCCTACACTAAGATTTAATTTTGCAAATACTATCCCGCTGTCCTCTAATTTTTTAATCAATCTTTTAGAAAAATGAAATCCCGCTGTCGGAGCAGCAAGGGAACCATCTTTTCTGGCATAAACAGTCTGGTACTCTTCTTCTTTGATTCCGGTATTTTTAATGTAAGGAGGTGTGGGAATATTTCCATATTCTTCCATAATAATATCTATCGGGAAATTAAATTCTACTATTGCCTTTCCATAATCTAATTTTGATTCAACCGTAAAATAATATTTTCCAATGACCACTTTATCAGAAGTCCTTAATCTTTTTGATGGCTTTAGCAGAACCACACATCTGTTGCTGTCTATTTTTTCAAGAACAAAACATTCTATGGAAGCGCCTGTCTTCTCTTTTACACCATTCAGACGGCATTTTATAACTTTGCTTTCGTTAATAACAAGGACATCTCCTTTCTGGAGATATGAGATCAAATTATAAAATACATCATGCTCGATATTGCCTGTTTTTCTATCAAGCACCAAAA
>JAQVHC010000055.1 GCA_028696435.1 Actinomycetota bacterium
TTTCTTAACATTATACAATTATTTTATAGGAGTTTAAAACATTAAATATTGTTTCCATGCAGAGTCTTTTCTAACCTCTTTATTCTCAATCTTGTAAGAGCAAAATCATATTTAACAGGATCGTTTTTATCAAATTTTTTTAAGGTATCGGTTATTTCTAATGCAGTTTTAATATCTGCCTGTTTTCTTTTTGTAAAACCAAGTTCTATCGAAACCCTGTATATGTGGGTATCAAGAGGTATAATCAACATAGCTTCTGGAACACCGGTCCAGCCACCCGGGTCCACATTATCATTGCGAACCATCCACCGAAGGTAGAGATTTAATCTTTTAAATGCACTTCTACCCATCGGAGAAGGTATAAGACTACTACGTCCTATTTCTGAAGAAGCGTTAAGCTTTTCTGCAAAACTCGTTATAGCAGGAAGAACTGTCCCACTACCTATCCCACTATCAGTTTTTAAACATTCCAGAAAACATTTGTTTAAGGAACCGTATTTTTCAAGAACATTTTTTATACCAGTAAGCAAACAACACAGCTCGTAACCAGTGGTAAACCTGTGTCTGAAGTCTTTAAATTGTTTATATATTGAATCTGGAGATAATTCCTTTATAAAAATATACGGACCGGGTATCATTTCTCCCAGAACAAAAGACACGCTCTTAAGTATTTGCGCTATTCTTCCGTATGCCAGCGACGATGCAATAAGCCCTGCAATTTCACGATCTGCTATGTCCTTATAATTATATAAAAATTCCAGAGGGTCAGGGTGAATAAAATTCCTATCATTATACTCCAGATATAATCTATCAAGTTCCTCTTTGAGCCCCATATATTCTATCCAGGATTATTTTTACTTCTTATTTGTACCATTACTTCTGCAAATTATTAAGTATACTAAACCAACACATTAAAATAGAGTATTATTAATAAAAGCATTATAAATTAATTTGAAGATAATTATCTTCATCTTAACTTTATATTTTTTAATTTTTAAAACAGGTCAGCCTTAGCTTTTCCATAATCCATGGATATTACAATATTCTCTTGCTGTTACATTATCAGCTTTAATGCAAAATTCAGCTTCTGGTTCATCTCCGGGATTTAGAAATTTTCTATAAGCCTTACCATTTGCAATTAATTCAATCCATTCAATATAATGGACGTCTATCATCGGATGCGCAACGCTTCCCACTTTAACCTTAAACCCACTATCAGTCCTCTCAATGACAGGAACATGCTTTTCAAGAGCAGCGTCCACGGTATTTTCTTCATATAATTTCATAGGTTGTCCACAGCAAACAAGCTGCCCTTTACCAGTATGAAGAACTTCAACAACATTACCACAGATCTCACATTTATAAATTTGCAATTTTTCAGTCATCTTGCCCCCTTTTTTACAATTAAAACACCTTTATATTAAATTGCTTTTTATACTTATTTCATTATCTAAATCTATTTTATTATCTCATAATATTACTTTATATTATCTCATTTATACAGTGCAAATTTAATTTAAGGGCATATCAAAGACATATCTATTTTATATTTTTTTCTTTTTCTTCGAGATAAGTAGTTCTGACAGAGTCCAGGTGGCTCCCAGAAATTCTATTGCTCCAAAAGTCAGCACAACTGGGGGTGCTAATTTTAATAATACAAAAACCAGAAGGAATACTATGGCTGACATGCGGGTGTGTATGGTCCATTTAAAGAAGTCAATCATTTTTTCTCCTACTATACCAGCTCTGGTATAGTAGTATCCGTAAAATACAAGAGTCATCCCCAGAATCCGGACCACAATATCTGTCGGGCCACCCATATCTATACCTGCCAGGTTAAGAAGAATACCGGGAAACACCAGTAAAAATAAGCCTGCAAGAATTATATAAATCCCGAAAAAAAATACACTTTTAGCCAGTCTTGTGATAATAAACTCCTTTCTCAAACTTTATCAAACCTTTATTAAAATTCAATAATTTCTTTAAATCTATAGCATAAAATTTACCCGGTACCTGTTACAACTCTGCTGTTTACCCTTGCATTCCCATTATTCTTGCCAGAGTTATTTTTCTTTAAATAGGGTGATTTGCTGAGAAGCCAGTAGCGCACAAAAGGTTTTAAAATTTTACTAAAATTCCTCCTAAATCCAAGATGTTTTTTAATATCTTCTAAAAAGTCATCCAGATTTTTATTTTGAAATTTTAAGAGATTCTGGCTCTCTGTCGTATCCATCCAGTCAAGGTAATACGGCTCTGATGAAAATGATTCATCAGGAAGCATACCAATACCAATAAAACTGAGAACTTTATCCACAAACTCTCTCTGATACATCTGGCATGATGGGCCGCCTCCTATAAGCAGTATTTTTTTGCTGATATTTTTATCCAGAACTGCATTAGCAAAAGCTATGCCTGCATCATGTGCATGTATTAATTCAATTCTTGTATCCAGTGGAACTCTGAAAAGTAGTGGGTCAAGCTCACATAATGACACACTTAACACCGCACCAAGCCTTAATATAACCCAGTCCAGACCCGATATTTTTATAAGCTGCTCACATGCCACTTTATGGTGTGAGTAATTGTCAGTGGGTATTACCGGATCAAGTGTAGTTCTCGGGGGTTTTAAATTTTTTGTATTCCCAAATACAGAAACAGATGATGCAAATATAATCCTTATTTTTTTTGAAAAAGTTCTTAATATATTTAACAGATTTCTTGTTCCTTCAATATTCACTTCCCATGCAAGGTCTGGTTTTTCCTCGCTGAGAGGCGGTATTATATAAGCCAGATGTATGACTGCATCCTGATTTTCTACAGCTCTTTCTACATCTTCTTTTCTGGTTATATCACCCCATATTACTTCTATATCTGATTTAAATTTCTTATAAATTTTTTCATTTGCAGCGGTTTTTAATTCCATTACCCTTACATTACAGTCTTTTTTAAGCAATTCCTGTATCGTAAACAGTCCTACGCTTCCAAAACCGCCTGTTACAAGTATATTCAATTTAAGCTTCCCCCTTTTTTAATTTAATCTTTATTTATAATCTTTATAGCCTGACCAGACCTTTTAAAATAATTTCCGGGCATTCCCTGGCAACCCTATCCCAGTCAGTTCCCTCCGGGTCCAGCATGCTCTGCATTATAAATCCTACAGCTACAGCTATTATCATTCTGCTTACAGTATCAGGATTGACTTTTTTGATTAACCCTTCATTTATTCCTTCATCTATCAGGCTTTTGAATAATTCCAGGTACTTATAATATGAACCTATCGTAATTTTTTTCAGTTCTTCATCTCTTGAAGCCCTGACCCATAGTTCAATAAAAATTGGCAGTTTTCCTGCAGCTTCCTGAAATAACAGCTTTGCCTCTCCTATATTTCTAAATAATTCCAGCACATTTTTTGAATCACTCCTCGCTGATTCAATATACCTGTCAATTATTTTTAACCACTGGTCCAGCATTTCAAGATAAAGTTCCTGCTTGCTTGTAAAGTGATGATAAAATGCCCCTTTGCTCATCCCTGCCGCTTTACAGATCATGTCAACACTGGAAGCATGAAAGCCGTATTTAGTAAAACAAGCTTCAGCTGCCTCAAGTAATTTTTTCCTGGATTCCTTACCCTTATCTTTTAAGTTCATTCTACACTCTTATTGCGCTCTTATCTTCATAAAAACATACCAACTGGTCGGTTTAATATTAATATAATTCTTTTCTGTTGTCAATAAATTATCTGTGTATATGCTTCCTTAATTCAAGAACAGAGATTATTTTGATAATCCATAAAGGAGAACTATTTTTTCTATCTCCATAAAGGAGAACTTTTTTTCTTATTCTATGGTTATGCTTCTGCTGTGCCTTCTGCGGGTTAAGGAGTTTAATACATTCTTTATAAAAAAAGAGACAGTAAATATCAGCACAAGAAGAATAACTATAGATGCACCTGAAGCAATATTTAGCAGATATGAAATAAACAGACCGGCCACAGTGGAAATAATTCCCACTACAACTGAGCCGACCATTAACTTTTTTATATTATAGGTAAACTGGCTGCATATTGATGCAGGTATTGTGAGCAGTGCAATTACAAGAATTATACCTACAACTCTTATCAGGATAACAACACTCAGAGCCACCATACAGAGAATTACCATATACAAAATCCTTACCGGAATTCCCACCACTATTGAAAATTCTTCGTCAAAAGATATCGAGAAAAATTCTTTATAAAATAAAGCCACAATTAATATTATCGCAAAATCCAGTATAATCATTATATATAAGTCTGTTAGTGAAATTGTAAGAATATTTCCAAAAAGATAACTGAATAAGTCCGGTGCGTATCCCGGGGCCAGATTAATAAAAATAATTCCCAGCGCCATCCCGGTTGCCCATATTATTCCGATTGCTGTGTCTTCACTTAATTTACTTCTTTTTCCAATAAAGCCAATCGCAACTGCAGAAACCAGACTGAACGGGACAGCAGTAATAATCGGGTTTATTCCCAGAAAGTAGCCCAGACCTATACCTCCAAATGCCGCATGAGAAATACCCCCGCTTATAAACACAATTTTATTTATTACTACATAGGTTCCCACTATTCCGCATGCTATATTAACCAGAACAGCTGCTATCAGAGCATTCCTCATAAACTCATATTGAAATACTTCTATCATTTCTTATGCCTCTCCAGCACTCTGTGTGGAATTCCGTGAGCCAGGATTTCAACCGGGCAATTATATGCTTCCGCAAGCTTGCCGAGGCTGCCTTCTCCCGGCCCATGGTAGTAAAGTTTCCGATTAAGACAGAAAACCCTATCAATATAACTGGATATTGCACCAATATCATGAGTTACAAAAATTATTGCCATTTTTTTGTTCAATTCATGGAATAGTTCATAAATTGACTTCTGGCTTGCAGGATCCACACTGCTCATTGGTTCATCAAGCAAAAGCAGTTCTGGTTCCCTGACAATAGCCCGCGCTATAAGCACCCTCTGCAGCTGTCCACCCGAAAGCATGCTTATATGATGATTCATATATTCAAGCATCCCTACCGTTGAAAGAGCATCTATTGCAGCCTTTTTATCACTTTCACTGTATTTCTTTAGCAATCCGTGATATCTACCCATAATAACTGTTTCAAAGACATTTATCGGGAAATTTAGATCAAATAAGAAACTCTGTGGTAGATACCCTATTAATTTTCTATTTTCTTCGGGTTTACCCCCAAAAACACTTACAATCCCCTTTTCTGGCTTAAGCAGTCCCAGAATAATTTTAAGAACAGTTGTCTTGCCTCCACCATTCGGACCAATTAGGGCAATGAAATCATTCTGCCTCACCGAAAAGCTTATATCCTCCAGTATTATTCTATCTCCATAAGAGAAAAACACATTTTTAAAATCTACAATTATATCATTCATATCAATAAACCAATAAATAAATTAAAATAGCCAGAAACAATACAAATAAATTTACTCAACCCGCTTGCTTTACACCGTCACCAGATTTATTCTATAACTAATTTTATAGCTTATTCCATAGCTTCTGCAAATGCCATCGCAGTTTTTCTCATGTTTTCTATATAATTCTTTTCCAGTGGACTCAGTAGAATAACCGAACCACCAATTTCTCTGGCAAGGACTTCAGCGCTTTTAGCACTAAATTCAGGAGAAGCAAAAATTTTTTTTATATTATATTTTAAGGCTTCATCTATTACATATTTCATATGTCTTGCCGTTGGTTCTTTGCCTTCTTCCTCAATTGGTATCTGTCTTATTCCATAATCTGAAGCAAAATAAGTCCAGTTGGGATGAAAAACTATTATCACTTTATTTTTCTTGCTTTCAAACATCTGCATAATTTCCTTATCCAGCTCATCCAGCTCTGCTGTAAAACTATCAAGATTCTCCCTGTAATACTCTCTATTTACAGGGTCTATTTTAGCCAGACCTTTATAAATATTTTCAGACATTATTTTTGCGTTTTTAAGTGAGAGCCAGATATGAGGGTCTATTCTGGCATAGTCACCTTCAGATTCGATAGACTTATTATTTTCATAATAAATAGCAGACCCACCATCTGATCCTTCCGGTGTAATAAATCTTACTCCATCCGCACAGTTTACAACATACATTTCCTTATTTAACCCTGCAATCTTATCCAACCACTCCAGCTCAAATTCAATTCCCGAACCAACTTTAGCATACATTCTTGCTCTACTTACTTCTTTTAGCTGTTCAGGTGTTGGTTCATACGTATGAGGGCTGGCACCCGGAGGAATCATAACTGTAACAATTACTCTGTCGCCTCCAACTTTTTCTACAAATTCAGCCTGCGGGAGTATGCTTACTACCACCCTGATTTTATTACCATTAAGGTCTTTATCTGCAACTTTATTACAGCTTATAAAAAAAATTAATAAAAAGATTGTAAGAAATATACTAATTAATATTAGAAGAATGTGTCTTGATATTTGTAAAATCCGTCTCATTTTTAATTTAATTTCTCTCTATGCGTTACAAACTTTTCCACAAGAAACGGATTAAACTGGGTGCCAGAACACCTTATGAGTTCCTGTAGCGCTTCTTCTTCAGAGACCGCCTCTTTATAGTGCCTGCCAAAAGTCATAACATCATAAGCATCTATAATTGAAGTAATAGCTGCGTTAACGGGTATTTCGCTACCCTTTAATCCCTGGGGATAACCAGAACCATCCCACCACTCATGATGCGCAAGAATATCGTCTGCAATAGGTGCAATTTGCGGAGTAGATTCTGCAATCCTGTAGCCTATCTCGGGATGCCTTTTTATAATCTTCCATTCTCTTGCATTAAGTTTCCCTTTTTTCATCAATATAGCATCAGGTATGCCAACCTTCCCAATATCATGAAGAGCAGAAAGTAATTCCAGTTCATCAAGTTTATTTTGTGGTAAGTTAATAGCATTCCCGAGCTGCAGAGCCAGACCCCTGAGGCGTTCTGCATGTTCTTTAGTTTCACGATTTTTTTCCCATAATATTCTCTCGAGTGATAAAATAATAGAGTTATAAATACTTTTTCTTTTAAGAAGCTTATTCTTATACATATTATTTTCTGCTTCTTTAATAACTTCCCTCAGACTCTGATTTCGATTTTCCCTTGTTGAAACACCTACGGATATATTCAGGGGTATTTTCTGGTCTTTTGTTTTTGAACATATATCTATTATTCTATTCAATACTTCCCTGGTATCATTTTCTGTGGATCTTGGAAGCAGTATAAAAAACTCATCCTCCCCCCATCTGGCAATAATATCTCCTTCCCTGGAGCAATATTTTAATATATTTGCCATTCTTTTTAATAACCTGTCTCCTTGATTATAACCGAAGGCATCATTAACCAGTTTAAGACCGTTCAAATCACATACTATAAAACTTAAGGGAAAGTCTCTATCCTCATAAATATTAATTAGTACCTTCTCAAAATAGGTCCTGTTATAAAGCTCTGTTAACTTATCATGAAAGGTCAGGTACTTAATTCTTCTTTCTGCTTTTTTCCTCTCATTTATATTATTAAAAATCTCAATTCTTGCCCTGCCACCATTATAAATAATGGAATTTCCTGAAACTTCAACAAAAATCCTGCTTCCGGTACTCCTCACTCCTATAACCTCATAAGAGCCATCATAACCAGCTCTAATCCTATCCATTACTATTTCTTGATATGCAGTGTCAATAAATTCCCTCAAATTTCTGCCAGTAACATCCTCTAGACGATTGTACCCAAACATATCAATAAAAGCATCATTTGCGTTCAGTATCTTTCCATTATCATGTATAAGTATACCTTCTGCCGAAAACTTAAATAAAGTGTTAAATTTATCTTTACTTTCAATGTATCTATTTTCGAGTTTTTTCTTTTCAGTAATGTCTTTTATAATAACTTTAAAACCAATAATCTTATTACTCTTATTTTTTAAAGGACCGAAATAAACTTCTCCATAAAGAACATCTCCATTTTTTTTATGCTGTATAGTCTCAAATGCATTTACTTCTTTCCCATCTACAATCGCCTTAAATATCTCCAGATATTTTGTAATATTTTTTGTACTTATATTTACGCGTTTTGTAAAATACTTACCTACAAGCTCTTCTCTTGAATAGCCCGAAAACTCAAGCATTGCATCGTTACATTCTGTTATTATTCCTCTGTTATCTATGATGATAATGCCAACTGAAGTAGTGTTGAGCAGGCTTCTGTATTTCCCTTCCGTCTCTTCAAGCAATTCTTTAAAATTTATGGATTTCTTTTTATACTCTTTAAGGCTTATAATTTCCTGGTTCATTTCCACCAGCTTACTTATAAGCTGTTCTCTCGTTATCTTTTCAATATCCATTTTTTTAGAATATAATATTATCCTCTCATTTTTTTACATAATCTAAAAAA
>JAQVHC010000002.1 GCA_028696435.1 Actinomycetota bacterium
TTTTAAGTATATAAATTTTATTTTAGTTAATAAATTTTCCATTTATGATTTTTTGTATTATATGTTTTTCAGTACTGTTTTATAAACTTTTTTTTGGTAAAATATAAGACTAAAGTAAATTTTAAAGCTAATAAAGGTTTTTTATTAAAATTAGAAAGATAGGGGAATTATAGTATGGGTTCTATTTTGTTAAACATAATTTTTGGTATTCATATTACAGCAAGTCTCGGATTAATACTGCTTATCCTTCTTCACACCGGAAAAGGTGGTGGAATTTCAGGTTTATTCTCAGGAATGGTAGAGACCTTTGATGGTTCAGGAATTGTGGAGAAGAACCTGGATAGAATAACAATTGTCCTTGGTGTAATTTTTGCAGCTACAACTATAGTTTTATTTATTTTACTATAAATAAAAAATTACATTATCCTTTTTGAAAAGAAAGGAGGCCAGAGGGAAAATTTTTTATAATATTTTTTATTATGTGAAGGAGGCTAATGGTGAAAATTAGCAAAAAGTTTTATACGGCAATTGTAGTAGTTGTAGTAGTTGTGCTAATAGGTTCCGTTTTTTCTGGCTGTAAAAAAGAAGGAAAGACAGGGGGTGCAATGCGGCTCTACATTCAGGAACCGGTATCTCTTGATCCACCGAATTGTTATGAGAGTGAAGGAGTACAGGTAATAAGACAGGTATGGGATGGCCTGGTTGAGTATAATCCTGAAACACTAAAAGTGGAGCCCGCAGTAGCTGAATCATGGGATATAAGTGACGATGGCCTTGTTTATACTTTTCACCTTAAAAAAGGTGTAAAATTCCATAGCGGGAGGGAACTTGTAGCTGATGATTTTGTCTACTCATGGTCAAGGGTTGCGCGTGCGGAAACTGCTTCATATCTTGCATATCATATGGACCCTATTCTGGGCTACGAAGAACTTCAGGCAGGTGAAGGAGATACACTTGAGGGCTTAAAGGCCATTGACGATTACACTCTTCAGGTAACACTGAGATATCCTTATGGTGATTTTATTAATACTCTTGGACATGTGGTATTTTATCCAGTAGCAAAGGAGGATATAGAGAAGTGGGGAGACCAGTATGCAGAACACATTAATGGTACAGGTCCTTTTAAATTTGTAGAATGGAAGCATGACCAGTATATAGATCTTGAAAGAAATGATGATTATTATGGTGATAAAGCTTCTCTTGAAAAAGTGAGATACTCCATTTTTGCAGATGAAAATACTGCATTTCTGGAATTCCAGGCAGGAAATCTGGAATATTGTGCAATTCCACAGGGTAAAGTAAAATCTATACTGGATGACCCTAAACTGGGCGACCTTGCTATAATCAAACCTCTGCTTGCAATTTATTATTTTGGTCTGAATGTTCAGATTGAGCCATTTAAAGATAATCTGGCATTAAGAGAAGCAATAAATTATGCAATAGACAGGCAAAATATAATAGATGTAATAAGTGAAGGCGTTCCGACAATTGCAACTGGTTTTGTACCGAAGGGGATTAATGGATACCAGGAAAATGCATCTAAATATGTCTATGATGTGGAAATGGCAAAAAAGAAACTTGAAGAAGCAGGTTATCCGGGTGGAGAAGGCCTACCCACTCTTACTTTTGGAATAAATCTTGGTTCCGGTCATGAATTAATTGCAGAAGCAATGCAGGCTGACCTCAAGGAAATAGGTATAGAAGTAGAGATTCAGGGAATGGAATGGGGAGCAGCTCTTGATGCATTCAAGAAAGGAGAAATAAGTTTCTTCAGACTTGGATGGATAGCAGATTATCCGACAATGGACAATTTCCTGTTCCCGTTATTCTATTCTAAATCAGCTGACAACTATGTTGGCTATAATAATCCAGAAGTAGACGAGATGCTTCTTGACGCAAGAAAAACTATTGATGAAGAAGAAAGAATAGAAAAGTACAGAGCAGTTGAGAAAAAAATACTGGATGATTCAGCTTTTGTACTTATTTACTTCTATGGTTCAAGGCGTATTGTACAGCCTTATGTAAAGGGTTTTGTACTTGATGCTATGGAAAATTATGACCTGAGTAAGGTATGGCTGGAGCAATAGAAAATTAAACAAGATTTATACAAAACCCATTATTTATACAGGTTAGAAAAGAAAAAGGAATTTAGAAAAAGGAACCTGCACCTTGCATAAGGTGCAGGTTAAATATTATTATTATTATGATTGATAATAATAATGGTTATTATTATTATTATTATTAATCATAATACTAAATATGAGAGAGTGTAAATGTTTGCTTATATTATAAGAAGAATATTACAAATTATTCCGGTTATAATCGGGGTTACTCTTCTATTGTTTATATTATTATATGTTATTCCTGAGGATCCTGCGAGATTGATTCTTCAGAAAGGTGCTACTGAACAGGCCCTTGAAAATTTAAGGGTAAAGATGGGAATAGATAAACCTCTCTATGTACAGTACTGGAGATATTTAAAACAGCTTGCAAGGGGTGATCTTGGAGTATCATACAGATACAGGAGGTCAGTAAACAGTATACTGGCAGAGCATTACCCTAACTCAATAAAGTTAGCGCTTGCAGCAATCATTATTGAAATTTTTATTGGTATATTAGCGGGTATAATCTCTGCTGTTAAGAGATATAGCTTCTGGGATACTCTTGTAACTGTTTCTACTACTATTGCTGTTTGCGTGCCTGTTTTCTGGTTAGGAATGTTGCTCCAGGTGGCTTTTGGCTTAAAATTGCACTGGTTACCAATGTCAGGTATGGGTGATGGTAGTATAAAGTATTATATATTGCCGTCAATCACACTTGCATCAGCATCAACAGCTTATGTAGCAAGAATGACAAGGAGTAGTATGCTCGAGGTTCTGGGCAATGATTACATAACTACGGCTTATGCTAAAGGCTTATCAGAATTCAGGGTAATAGGCAAACATGCCATGAAAAATGCTCTCATTCCTGTGGTAACATTAATTGGACTGGACCTTGGAGCTCTTATGGGAGGGGCGATTCTTACTGAAACGGTATTCAGCTGGCCGGGTGTGGGAAGAGTTATTTATCTGGCAGTACTGCAGAGAGATGCGCCGGTAGTAATCGGTGGTACACTAATTCTGGTGCTTATTTTTGTAGTCATGAATCTCATAGTAGATATAATATATGCCTGGCTGGACCCCAGGATTAGATATCAAAAAAAGGAAATAAACGTTTAAAAATTAAAATAATGTATCCAGAACAAAAAATAGAAAAAGAAGAAAGCATACCTGAAGTTTCGAAAGACATAGATCTGGAAGGTAAGTATAGCAGGTCTTCACTTTACAAGGATGCATGGAGAAGGCTTAAAAGAAATAAACTGGCAATGGTTGGCCTCGGAATTGTAATAATCCTCATACTGGTGGCAATATTTTCGGGCCTGATTGCTCCATATGACCCTATTGTAAGGGTAAAAGAAGAAGCGCTATTATCTCCGAGCAGAGCTCATCTTTTTGGTACTGACCTTCTGGGAAGAGATGTCTTTAGCAGGGTTATATATGGAAGCAGGATATCAATAGTTGTAGGTGTTGTGGCAGTAGGTATATCGGTTATTATAGGCCTCTTTCTTGGTGCACTGGCTGGATATTTTGGTGGTGTATCAGATAGCATAATAATGAGGATAGCAGATATATTTTTTGCATTTCCATATATCCTTGGAGCAATTGCAATAATGACTATTCTGGGACCGGGTATTGTAAACATATTTATTGCAATAGGAATCCTGGGCTGGGCTTACTTTGCAAGGATTTTTAGAAGTTCAATTTTGTCAATAAAAAACAAAGAATACATAGAGGCTGCAAGAGCACTGGGTGCAAACAATTACAGAATAATAACCAGACATATCCTTCCTAATTCGTTTGCTCCGATTATCGTTTATGCAACTATGAATATAGGATCTGCAATTATTACCGAGGCTGCACTTAGCTTTCTGGGTCTGGGTGTACAGCCACCTACTCCAGCCTGGGGTAAGATGCTTTCCGAATCTCTTGATTATATTGATATAGCTCCATGGATGATGCTATTTCCTGGTCTTGCTATCGTTATAACAGTACTTGGATTTGTTTTACTTGGAGATGGTCTGAGAGATGCATTTGACCCGAGATTAAAATGAGAGTATCTATTAATAAAATAATAATAAGTTTAAATACTTTGAAATAGTTTTTTATAAATAAATTATGTCAGATAGAAACAAAATTTTAGAAGTAAAAGATTTAAGAACATATTTTTATACAGATGATGGTATTGTAAAAGCGGTTGATGGTATAAGCTTTGATCTTCAATATGGTGAAACTCTGGGAATAGTTGGTGAAACAGGCTCAGGTAAAAGTGTTACTGCTCTTTCTATACTAAGGTTGATTCCACAGCCACACGGAAAAGTAGTGAGTGGCAGCATACTTTTTAAAGGTAAAGATTTACTCACGGTAAACCTGAGGGAACTACAGGAATACAGGGGTAACAAAATCTCTATGATATTTCAGGACCCAATGACTTCTTTAAATCCAGTATTCACTATCGGTAACCAGATAATGGAATCGTTAATACTGCATCAGAAACTCGACAAAAGAGCTGCAAGAAAAGGAGCTATAGAATTATTGCAAATGGTGGGTATTGCAGAACCAGAAAAAAGATTATCAAATTATCCACATGAATTCAGCGGTGGCATGAGGCAGAGAGCTATGATAGCTATGGCAATAGCAAATAAGCCTGATATATTAATAGCTGATGAACCAACTACTGCTCTCGATGTTACAATTCAAGCGCAAATACTTGAATTGATCAATGAAATAAAAAGAAAGACAAATTCATCAACAATTTTAATAACCCACGACCTTGGAGTTGTTGCAAAATATGCTGATAGGGTAATGGTAATGTATGCCGGGAAAGCTGTAGAATTTTCTGAAGTAGATGATATTTATTATAAACCCATGCATCCATATACAATGGGTCTTATGAATTCCATAACAAGACTTGATAAAAGAAAAAAGAGCAGATTAAAACCGATAGAAGGTTCACCCCCCAGCCTTATAGATTTGCCCGCAGGTTGTACATTTAAAGATAGATGTTTATTTAGTAGAGATGAGTGCGGGTTAAAATATCCTCCACTGATTGAATTTGAAAAAGGGCATATGGTAGCGTGCCTTAGAGTAAAAGAAATATTGAAAGAAAGAAACAATATAAATAATTAAAGTAAAAAATTATGAAAAATGATGTCTTGCTTGAAGTAAGAAATTTAAAAAAATATTATAGCCTGAGAAGCGGATTTTTGTTTCAAAAGACTGCAGGAATTGTAAAAGCTGTTGATGATATAAGTTTTTATATTAGAAAAGGGGAGACAATGGGTCTTGTCGGCGAAAGCGGTTGTGGTAAGTCAACTACAGTAAGGGTGATACTCAGACTAACACCACCGACAGGGGGTTCGGTGCTGTATGATGGTAAAAATATTTTTGACCTTGATAAAAATGAGATGTTTAAAGTGAGAAGGGAAATGCAGATAATATTTCAGGACCCCTATGCGTCGCTTTCTCCCAGGATGACTATAGGAGATATCATAAGTGAGCCTATGGAAATTCACAGAGCAGGTGACAGAAATAGCAGGATGAAGAGAGTAAAAGAACTGCTCGAAATTGTAGGCCTTAATCCTGAACACATAAACAGGTATCCTCATGAATTCAGTGGCGGTCAGCGTCAGAGAGTAGGTGTTGCAAGAGCACTGGCTTTAACTCCAAAGTTATTATTATGTGATGAACCAGTATCTGCTCTGGATGTATCTGTTCAAGCTCAGATATTAAATTTATTATCAGATTTGCAAAAAGAGTTTGATCTGACATATTTATTTATAGCTCATGATCTCTCTGTAGTAAAACATGTAAGCGATAAAATAGGTGTGATGTATCTTGGAAAACTTGTTGAGTTAGCAGAGAGTGAAGAGCTTTATAAAAATCCACTTCACCCGTATACTATGGGTTTACTATCTGCTATTCCAATACCGGATCCTAAAATTGAGAAAAAAAGAAAAAGAGTTGTGCTTGAGGGTGATGTGCCCAGTCCGATTAATCCACCTTCTGGCTGCAGATTTCACCCACGGTGCCCTAATGCACAGGATATCTGCTCCATGCAGGAACCGGAATTAAAAAATTACTCTGATGAAAAAAATAAAAATAGTGGTGACGGACATTTTGCTGCATGTTTCTTTGCCGGAAAGCCAATATAAATTCATAAAGCCCAATACAAAAAATAAAAAGTTAAAGTAATACAGATATTAAGGGAGTTACATAGATGGCTAAGAATAAAATATCATGGTTATTTATACTGGTAGTTTTAATATGTACAAATATTTGTTTGTACTCATGTAAAAATAGCTATATGGAATATTTAACCATGATGGATGATGGAAGCGAAATAAGTGATGAAAAGACGATTCCTGAAGAGTTAGATATAAATAGTAAGGAATTTTTTCTTGAGTCAAGAGAGAAACAGCTTGATAAAAATCCTCTGAGCGATATTAATGTCAGAAAAGCTATATTCTATGCAATAGATAGAGAGAGAATCGTTAATGAATTATACGGAGAATATAATCAGGTTTTAAATAGTCTGTTCCCGGCAGATTCTTATTATTATTCCCAATCATGGGCAGAATACAGTTATGATATAGAAAAGGCAGAAGAATATTTAAAAAAAGCAGGATATGGCACTGATAATCCTCTGTATATAACAATAGGTTCCACCAGCGATAGTGACACAAAGCAAGTAATAGAAGAAATGATAAAAGAAGATTTGAGTGAGATTGGAATAGAAATCTGGATATTAAATAGTCCTTCTAAAGAGTGGTATAGTAATTATGTGAGCAAAGGAGATTATGAGCTTGGATTATGGTCAATTTATAATTTTGATGAAAGTAGCCTTATAAATAGTTTTAGTTCAGATAAGATACCATCAATGGAAACAGAAGAGAATAAAAATTGTTGTAATTTTTACTGGTACAAAAATACAGATGTGGATGATCTACTCAAAATTATTGAGAATGAGACTGATATTAAAAGAAAGAAAGAACTTATTTCAGACTTACAGGATATGATAGCCAGTGATGCAGTAATACTGCCGCTGTATAGCAGGATAGATGTTGTTGCTTATAATAATAAAAAAATAAGCAATATAGATGTAGATACTATAAATAATAAGATACATTTCGACATAGAAAACTGGGTTTTGAATAGTGACTGGCAGACAAACGAAAATGAAGCAAAAGAGATTATTGTAGGACTTAATAGTGAGGATTATAATCTGGATAGTTTTAGTAAGGATTTTGTAAGCAATCTTCTAATTAAAGGCTTATGGGAGATAAATGAAAAAAGTGAATATGAAAAAGTGCTTGTCGAGGAAGCTTTTCTCACAGGGAAGAGTATTGATGATTCTACTGGCATGGAAGTAAGAGTTACTCTAAAAGACGGGATATTTTGGGAAGATGGAAGCAATATTACGGCTGAGGATGTTAAATACACTTATGATATAATAAAAAAGAATGAAAATATTTTGAACATTGATAAAGATTATTTAAAAATTGACAGGATAGAAGTAATAAATGAAAAAGAATTTAATATTGTATTTAAAGAAAAAATAAAAAACTGGGAAAGATTTTTTGGAATTATTTTTCCAAAGGATTCAATGGAAGAAAAAGATATAATCAATCTAAAAATTGAAGATATTGTTGCCAGCGGTCCTTATAAGGTAGAAGAGTATAAAAACCAGGAATATCTACTCCTGAAAAAAAATGATTTTTATTTTAATGAAACCCCTGACATTGATTATTTTAGGATTTTATTTGATACAAATTTTGCAAATCTTGTTAATATGCTAAAGGGTGGAGAAGTAGATTTACTAAAAGTTCTTTTTAATCTCGACCTTGTAAATGAGCTGGACGAGGATAAAGACATTGATTTGTTAATAAAGTCTGGAAACTATATGGAGCACCTCGCTATATGCTTAAGGCCTAAGGAAAAATAGCAAAAATAAATGAGTAGAAATTATTAAATCTTAATGAGTTATATGTTATAAAAATAAATATTTCAATTAAATTGAGTATATTATTGACATGGTAAATTATTATCCCTAGAATTACAGAGTAAAAAACAGGGCAGATCAAAATATAAAAAGTTTAATTATATAAAAATAAAGAAAAAATTTTAGTAAAAACCCTGATGGGCTATGAAGGGTTAAGAGCTCTATTATCTATAAAATCCTGTCAGATCTGTCGGAGTGGCGGAAATGGTAGACGCGCAAGGTTGAGGGCCTTGTGAACAAGTATGTTCATAGGGGTTCAAGTCCCCTCTCCGACACCAGAAATTTTGGTTTATATTTATTAGATTTAAATTATTTAAGATTTATTTAAGAATAATTGAGAATTATTTAATTTGTTCAGCTCTTTTATTTGCAAGTTCAGCTTCTTTATATTTACCCTGTTTTTTAAGTAATATATAAAGAATTTTCCATGCATCCTTATCATTTTCATTTAATCTGATTAGTTTCTTGATAACATCTTCAGAGTCATGATATCTATTTTGTTTAAAAAGTGCGGCACTTAAACATAACAGGGCGTCTTTGTAGTCAGTATCTAGCTCAAGAGCTTTTCTGCATGCAAATTCTGCTTCATCATATTTTTCCTGCTTATAATAATTGATGCCATAATAATACCATGCCTCTTTAAACCTCCTGTCCAGCTTAAGGGCATTCTGGCATGCTCTTTCAACTTCATCATATTTTTCCTGCTTTATTAATATTTCAATAAAATATATCCATGCGTCTTTTTCGTCTTCCATATCTAAGTGAGTCCTTTTAAATATATTGAACAGGTAAAATCAAACACAAAAGCAATTAAACTTTTAAAAGATGTTAATTACAAATATAAATGATTTTTAACTTTTTTATAATTATACCAGATTTCTAAGCTTCTTCAGCTTATTCCAGGGCAGTAAATTTTTTATCTGTTTAATTATTCACTCACACTTAAGTAATAGCTGCCTGCTTGATAAAAGTTATTTTTGTCCTGTTTCTAAATAATTATAATTATAATATAAAAAAAATTAATATATAAAAATAAAGTATATAGTTTAAAAAATAATATGTATAGATTTTAACATATTTAGTTAATATATTATATTACATTTTTATATATAGTTTTATTAATTTTACAGGTTATTTATTATTATCATTAAAGGCTATATAATTAAAAGGCTATATTAATTAAAAACATATTAATATTTATATTATAATACCTATCAAGAGAAAACTTATATTTACTGTGACTTACTGAATAGAAATATTTAAAATATAACTGGAATAAGAATGAAAGAAGCATATCTTTATAAAAAAATTATTGACAAAAAAGTCAGATGTGACCTTTGTAATCACAGGTGTGTTATAGACAATTCCGAAAAGGGTAAATGCTGTGTTAGACAGAATATCGATGGTACGCTTTATTCACTGGTGTATAGAAAGTTAATAGCGGAGAATTCTGACCCGATTGAAAAAAAGCCACTGTTTCATTTTTTGCCGGGAACATATTCACTATCTGTTGCAACAATGGGATGTAACTTTAGATGCTTTTTTTGCCAGAATTTTAATATTTCACAGTTACCGCATGATTTGAATATGATAGAAGGAACTGATGTCTCTCCCGAAATGCTGGTAAGTCATGCGCTGGCCGGTGGAGATAAGAGTATTTCATATACTTATACTGAACCTACTGTTTTTTTTGAGTATGCTTATGATACAGCAAAGCTTGCGAGCCAGAAAGGGTTAAAGAATGTATTTGTAACTAATGGTTTTATGACACGGGAATGTTTGATGATGATAGAGCCTTACCTTGATGCAGCAAACATTGATTTAAAAAGTTTTTCTGAAGACACATATAAAGAAAAAATAGGGGGCAGATTAAAACCTGTATTAAATAATATTATACTAATGAAAAAGCTTGGTATATGGGTTGAAGTTACGACTTTAATAATACCGGGCATAAACGATTCTAGAGGTGAACTGCAGAAAATTGCAGAATTTCTGGCAGGAATTGATAAAGGAATACCGTGGCACATAAGTGCTTACTATCCGCAGTATAAATCAAAAATTCCTCCGACAGGTGTAGAAAAGATAGAAGCTGCTATAGATATCGGAAAAAAAGCTGGCTTAAAATATGTATATGGAGGCAATACTCCGGGAAGTTTTTATGAAAACACATTATGCCCGGCATGTAATACTATACTTATCAGGCGTACTGGATTTCTGATTACGGATAACAAAATAAAAAATGGACTCTGCCCTGAATGTGGTGAAAAAATAGAGGGTGTATTTTAAAACATTAAATATTAAGTTTAATCTTTGAATTCTATTGCCAGAAAAGATTTTAAAGACGCAGATAGAAGGATATAAGTATGTTCTGTCAGTGTATTATTAAAACAGATAACAAATAATGAGTAAGCTTTGCTTAACTTTTAAATAAAATTATCTTATAATATCTTTCTGTTTGTTATCTTAAAGGCGACATAGCCAAGTGGTAAGGCAGAGGTCTGCAAAACCTCTATCCCCGGTTCGAATCCGGGTGTCGCCTCCATATTATTTAGAAATTCATTTCCGTAAACTTATAAAAGTTGCTTTTAAAATTAAAGATAATTATATAATAAAGGATTTTGAATGAATAATAACCTGGCTGCTATTGAAGTGTTTAACCTGACCAAAAATTTTGGAAAATTAACTGCTGTAAATAATTTGAATCTAACGGTTAAAAGAGGAGAAGTATTTGGCTTTCTTGGTCCAAACGGTGCAGGGAAAACAACGACTATTAAGCTAATGACAGGACTTCTTAAACCTTCATCTGGAGTTATCAGAATTATGGGAGTGGATATACAGGAAAATCCTGTAGAGGCAAAGAAATTTATAGGCCTTATACCAGAAGAACCAAAATTGTATGATAAATTAACAGGCAGAGAGTTTCTCAGATTTATGGGAAATATTTTTGGATTAAACAGGGAAGAAATTGAGAAAAAGACTAAGGAGCTTTTAAAAATTTTTGATCTTAATGATAAAGGTGATGAATTAATTCAGAGTTACTCACACGGGATGAAGCAGAAAATTGCTATTGCGGGTGCACTGATTCATTCACCAGAAATACTTTTTTTTGATGAGCCTACAGTTGGCCTTGATCCTAAAAGCGCAAAAATAATAAAAGATATTATAAGGTTGAGAGCAGAATCAGGCGATTGTATTTTTATGTCCACTCATATTCTTGAAATTGCTGAGAGAATATGTGATAGGGTAGGCATTATTCATAATGGACAGTTAATAGCAATTGGAAATATGGAAGATTTAAGAAAATTATCTGTGGAGAAAAAAGGTAATCTTGAAGAGATTTTCCTCCAGCTAACCGGGGGAGCTGAGGATATGGACATAATTAAGTCGCTGGCTTAAAAGGCTTAAAAAATATATACCCATTTTATATGCCTGGCTTATTATTTAATGCTTAGTTTATTACTTAAGAATAAATTTAATATTTTTTTATCGGGATTTACCAGAGAAGAGAAAAAGAAAAGAACCGGTAGAATAATTGGAACTATAACATGTGTTCTTATTTTTTCCCTTATTTTTTATTATTCATCTAAACTTTTTTCATTTGTTTATAGCAGGCTTGATGCAGGGTTAGCAAATACCATAATGGTTATAGCGCTTGATTATACGTTTGCCATTGTATTTATCTTTATATTATTTACAGGTATTGCTACAAGTCTTTATATACTCTACCAGTCAGGTGATCTGGAACTATTACTGAGTTTGCCAATTAGTTACAGGACGGTTTTTACATATAAGTACATAGAAGCTTTAATTTCAAATTCTTACTTATTTTTTATAACAGTATTTCCATTTCTACTGGCCTATGGTGCAACATCAAAAATTCCAGTTGCTTATTATCCGGTAATGCTTATAGTTTTTATTTCTGTTGTATCTCTTCCAACAAGTTTTGGGGTTCTAATAGGTATGGTTGCTGCAAGATATATTAATCCGGCAAGAGCAAGAGAAATGCTTGCTGTTGTAGGAGGGCTACTGGGTTTTCTTATATGGCTGGTTTCACAAATTTTACCCCGCTACATTGAAAATCTGATTCCAGATTTAAAAGCAATGGAAACAGAAAGTATACAACAGTATATAGTAAATACATTTGATAAACCGTTTTTAAAAATGCTGCCTTCGACAGCGGGTTCAAATGCATTATCTTCCTTTCATAATGGTGATTATGGGAATTTTGCACTAAATTTTATATTAATAAGTTTTATTTCTGTAATAATTACCGTTCTTTGTATAATGCTTTCCCAGAGGTTATATTATGCAGGATGGTCAGGTGCTTCCCAGATGGCAACAGGTAAAAAAAGGTTTAAAAAGTCTAAAGCAGAGGAAGCAGAGAGAATAAGTGATAAAAAATACAGGTTATCACTATTTTCTGGCATTAACTATATAGTGGTTAAGGATTTTAAATTGCTTATTAGAGACACGAGGAAACTTATACAAATACTTATGCCGGCTGTTATGTTTGTTTTTATATTTTTCCTGTCACTGAATCCGGGTGATATTGAATCAGGAAGCGAAATCGATTTTTTTATAGATATTAAAACGCTCTTTTTTTTGTTTATTCCACTGCTAATTTCAGGAATGGTAAATACAAATGTTTCCGGTAATAGTGTTGGCAGCGAGGGATTAAATTTCTGGATGTTAAAAGCATCCCCTCTGCATCCGAAAGAAATCCTTAAGGCAAAAGTTATCTATGGTTCTTTTGTGTCAGCGGTAATTGGATGTATATTTATGCTAGTGCCTTATTTTTATTTAAGAGTACAGGTATTGATTTTTGTAATGGGTCTTATTCTTATGATTTTATTCAGCTGGGGAGATTCAGTTATCTGCACCTTTATTGGAGCTCTTTTTCCTGTATTTGAGCCATCTCAATCAAATAAAAATAATATTTCTTTTATGGGAAGCATACTGTCCTTATTATTCTTTGTAATATATTTACTTATTTTTAGTAGCATTATAATCGGCATATTATTTGCTGCAAGTTATTTCAACTGGCAGGATTTTACTGCATTTTCTGTAATAATAGTAATTGAAGTGGTAATTAATTTAATTATACATAATATATTAATAAATATAGGTGCAGCGAAATTAAATTCGATAGAGTGGAGATTATAGAAATGCTGGTGGTAATATTGCAGGTAGCAATATTATTTATCGAATCTATTTTAATCCCTTATATAAATATCTTTTATTAATTTTTATGACGGCTCCTTTAAAAAGATTTACTATATATGTACGGCACCTGGTTGTCTTCAAATTAGAACACAATTATAAAAAACCTCTGATAATAAAAGTATAAATAATATATTTATAATAGTATAAAAAATTATTTTTTTGGTATAATTATACATATATAGAAGTTTTTATTATAATATAATAAAATCAGAGAAAAATAGATATTTGCAAAGCACAGTGGTATTTACGAAAATGTTTTTTTAATGATGCAATATGGACAAAAACTACGACATTAAAGAAAAATTATTATACGAATTAGAAAAAATACACAGCATAATAGATGAGTTAGAGAAACCACGCCTTGATTACAAAGAAGTTGAAGAAGAGCTGGAGGAAAATAGAAATAAGTACGAAGCTCTTATTAATTCAGCACCTTTTGGCATAATTACAATCGATACTAGAGGAATCATAACGTCAATTAATGATAAAGCACTCGATTTTATTGGCCAGATAAGAGAAGAAACGGTCGGAAAGCATTTTACAAAAATCAAATTTCTCAATGCCGAGGATATCCCGAGATATCTAAAAATAATGGCATTTGCCTTAAGCGGGAGAAAAGGTGTTCCTTTTGAAATTTCCGGTCTGGACAGAGAAGGCAATGAATTTTTCGGGGAAGTCAGTTATGGGCTGGTAGAAAAGAATGGACAGGTTAAATCGATTCAGGTATTTATAACTGATATAACTGACAGGAAAAAGACCGAGGATAAATTAAGATATGTAAAATTTCATGATAATTTAACTGGCTTATTTAACAGGACTTATTTTGAAGAGGAAATCGCAAGGCTTGATACAGAAAGGCAACTTCCTCTGAGTTTTATTATTGGTGACGTTAATGGACTTAAAATAATTAATGATACTTATGGCAATAAAGAAGGAGACCTTGTCCTTAAAACAATAGCGGAAATTTTGAAAGAACACTGCAGAAAGGAAGATATAATATCAAGGTGGGGGGAAGATGAATTTGCAATCCTGCTTCCACAAACCAGTGCGGATTATTCAAAAAAAATAGTAAGCAGAATTAAAAAAGCATGCCAGAGATCCACCACCACTGCAGCAAAATTTGATTTTTCAATAGGCACTGCAACAAAAGAAAAGCCAGAACAAAATATGCAGGATGTTATAAGAGATGCTAAAGATGAAATGTATAAAAATAAGTTATTTGAATTAAAGAGCATACCTGATTCTGTTATATCATCATTTCTGGACTCTTTGCTACAATCAAGTTATGAAACAAGAGAGCATGGGAAAAGAGTTAGAAAAATGGTTCTAAAACTTGGAAAGGCAAAGGGACTACCAAAGAGCAAGCTAGACCAGCTTTCGATGCTTGCGGACCTTCATGACCTCGGGAAAATAGCTATTCCGGATGATATTGTTACAAAAAAAGACCAGTTAAGTGATAGAGACTGGAAGGTGTTGAGAAGCTATCCCGAGATTGGATACAACATAGCTCTGTCATCACAAAAATTTTCCAGTATTGCAGAATATATTCTGACACACCATGAAAGGTGGGATGGTAAAGGTTATCCACAGGGATTAAAAGGTGAAGATATACCTTTGCTTTCAAGAATAACAGCAATAGCTGATGCTTATGATGTTATGAGAAGCGGCAGATTCTACAAGAGGACTTTAAGCAAGAATGAAGCTATTGAAGAATTAAGAAAATCCAGCGGAACGCAGTTTGACCCTACACTCGTAGAGGAGTTTATAAAAATTCTGGAAGAAGAAGAATAACTTTCAGAAGGTAATAGCTCTTTATTAAAAAACCTGTCAGGTTCCTCCAGTAATTGAAATAAAATTAAGTAGTCAGAAGGGGAGTAAAAGGGCATAGTATATTACCAGTTAAGAGTATTTATTTTATTCTATTCTGTTCTATTAGCTTTGCTATAGTTAGTTTATCTTCGCCAAACTTATCTGATATCTTATCAATTGCAATAGCGAGATTTTCATCCTTTGATTCATCTGGATAAAATAGATATCCGGGTAACATGGAAACTGGTTTAAGATCGCCTGCATAAATTCCTACGAGCCTTATTTTTTTTCTTTTTAGATCAAGATTATCAAGGAGCGTGATAGCGGATCTGTAAATTTCAAATATACTGGAAGTATATTTTTTTAAAGTTTTCCTGGTTGTTATTGTTTTAAAGTCAGAATATCTCACCTTTAAAGTAATAACCCTGCCTTTATATTTTTTCATGCGGAGATTTCTGTATATTTTTTGTGAAAGAATAAGAAGTGTTGACCTGAGCGTCTCGTAGTCATCCACATCTTTACTAAAAGTTACCTCTCTTCCTATTGACTCAGGCTCACGGTTCGGCTCTACCTTCCTGTTATCGATTCCGTTTGCCATTTTATGTATAACTCTGCCTGGTTCACCAAATTTTTCCTCAAGGACTGCCAGTGGAGTGCTGGCAAGTTCTCCAATAGTTTCAATTCCCATTGATTTAAGCTCATTCTCTGTAACTTTTCCCACACCCCACAGATAAGATACAGGCATAAGCTGGATTTTTCTTAAAACTTCTTCTGTGTTTTCAAGTACTGTAAAGCCGTTTGGTTTTCCTATGCTTGAGGCAAGTTTTGCGAAAAACTTATTTGGTCCGATACCTGCAGAGGAAGTCAGGTTTGTCTTTTCATATATTTTACCCTTTATTTTTTTAGCAATTTCCAGCTCATTACCGAAAAGTTTCTGGCAGCCAGTTACATCAAGGAATGCTTCGTCACAGCCCATTGATTCTACAAGAGGGGTAAATTGAAAGAAAATTTCTTTTATTTTTTCTGATTCTCTGAGATATTTTTCCATATTAACCGGGATATAAATTCCTTCCGGACATAACTTTTTTGCCCGGCTCAGGGGCATTCCTGAACATAAGCCATATTTTCTTGCTTCATAGGAGGCAGTTGAAATTACCCCCCTGTTTAGTGGACCTCCGACTATCAGGGGTTTGTTTTTATATTCTGGATGGTCTCTCTGTTCTATCTGGGCAAAAAAGGCATCCATGTCTATATGTATTATTTTTCTCATATTATCCATAATAGACCTACCTATAACAAACCAGCTTCTATCGTCTTAAGTAAATTATTTTTGTTGCTTCTTTATAGAATTCTATTGCTCCGCTCATTACATATTTATCTGTAAGGGCAACTGCTTTCATTTCATTTATGGAAGCAGTATTTACCAGGTCCTTTATTTTTATTGTGGACTCCATCAGGCTGTATTCACTATGTACATGAAGATGCGAAAAAAAAGTCATTTTGCCCACTCCTGACAGCAGGTTTATAAATGATTCACGCGTATAAAATGTGAATAAAATTAACTGCTCTTCTATAATACTACCGAACGCCTGTTCGGTCAATAGGGTTTAGATATTTTGGTGATAATTATTCAGGGGTTGATTTTCTTATTTTTTTATATATAATAAGGCAGTTTGCCGGATATTATTAATAAATGTTTTAATTAAATTATTATTATTTTAATCTGCAGGGTATAGAAAGGCAGTAAAGGCATAAGAAGACATATAAAGATATAAATAAGAAGATATATAAAGACACAGGGAATTGTAGAGAGAAAGGTAGAGAGAAAGGATTAGAGAAAGGTCTGAAATATGAAAAAATACTATATGACTGTGCATATTTTATTCTGGATTCTTGTAGTAATTTTGCTATCTGGGGTATTATCATTTCTATTTTTAAAAGATTATAATTTTGCTTCCTTATTTCCATTTGCAAAAAGTGTGGAGCTTCCGCAAAAAGAAAAAGTAATTGTAACAAAAATAAAAGAAGTAGAAAAAAAAGTTGATTGGTATTATTTTGTTGCTACTGGTTATAGTGCTAATGACCCGGCACAGGGCACCGATGATACAACCGCGACAGGCGAAGAGGTAGAGGAAGGAATAATTGCAGTAGACCCTGATGTAATTCCTCTTGGAACAAAAGTTGAGATTAAGGAAATGGGAGTATTTACCGCAGAGGATACCGGCGGGAAAATTAAGGGTAATAGAATAGATATATTTTTTAATTCAAAAAAAGAAGCAAAAGATTTTGGTAAAAAAGGTGTGTGGATCAGAATAATAAACGGTAATTCAAAACTGGAACTGGCTGACCTGTATGGAAGTGTGCCTGTGTATAGCGGCACCCGCCAGTATGGCAATTTATCAACATATGAATAACGGATTCAGGCAATATATCATTATAATCGTTATATGAATAACGGACCCTGCATAAAATCACATAGAGAAAAGTAATATTGTCCGGTATCCTGTATCAGGGCAGTAATTAATCACCTTTAAAAAATATTCTAAGAAATCTCCTTAAAACCAGCTAAATCTGGAAAATGGTTTTCAGAGTAGAACTTATAACTGGCTTAATCTATCTAATATTTTTGTTGAAATATGGGAAAGATGATTAATTGCTGGTGTCAGGGTATTTTTATTGACATTTATTTATTGACTGGATAATATTTGTTTTACGATAAAATGATAATATAATAATGACCTGGGGTAAATAAGGTAACCCGGGGTAAATAATAAGTTCAGGCGGAAGTAGCTCAGCTGGTAGAGCATCACCTTGCCAAGGTGAGGGTCGCGGGTTCGAGTCCCGTCTTCCGCTCCATTTTTATATGTACATAATTTCCCTGATATGTTATTAAGAGAAGTGATAGAGAAGTAATGTGAAAAAAGTAAAAGGTAATTTATGATATATCCAGCAGGCTGGTTGCTATAATCTGTAATTACTGTAAAGAATTTACAGATTGTTAAAACAGGAATAAAATTTAAGGAAATAAAATTTAATAAGCACAGATAATTTAAGATGATTGAAATTAATTTTAAAAATGCAGGAAAAGTTAAAGTAGAGAAAGGTACTACCATTCTAGAAGCGTTAGAAAAGATAGATATGGAGATAGCCCGTAGAACAATAGCAGCTGAAATAGTAAGCGGGCAGGAAGGAAATGGGGAAGGCAGAATTGTTGATTTAAACAGCACTTTAGAAAAAGATTCTATTTTTAATGTTATTACTACAGATGACCATAAGAAAGCTATTGATATATTAAATCACAGCACATCACATATAATGGCTGCAGCCATTAAAAAAGTATTCCCTGATGCAAAGTTTGCTATTGGACCAGCAATAAAAGATGGTTTTTATTATGATTTTGAAACTTCCAGTAATGTAACAACGGAAAGCCTTCCTGTTATAGAAGAAGAAATGAAAAAAATTATAAAAGCAGACTATAAGTTTATAAGAAATGAGATAGAAAAAGATGAAGCAAGAAAAATTTTTAAAGACAACCCGTATAAACTTGAATTAATAGATGAGATAAAAGATGAGAAGGTTAGTATATATACCAGCGGGGATTTTACAGATCTGTGTTCGGGACCACATATACCATCAACCGGGATGGTTAAAGCATTTAAATTACTGAGTATTGCAGGAGCTTACTGGAGAGGAAATGAAAAAAATAAAATGCTGGTAAGGATATATGGAACTTCATTCTTTAGTAAAGAAGAATTAAAAAAGTACCTTGAGAGAATTGAATTAGCAAAAAGAAGTGACCACAGAAAAATAGGAAAAGACCTCGATCTTTTTAGTTTTCATGATGAAGCACCGGGATTTCCATTTTTTCACCCAATGGGTAAGGAGCTTGTAAATATAATACTTGATTACTGGAAAGAAGAGCATGAAAAAGAAGGTTACATGGAAATTAGCACCCCGATTATACTGAGCAATAAATTATGGAAAACCTCGGGACACTGGGATAATTACAGAGAAAATATGTATTTTGTAAAAATTGATGAAGAAGATTATGCGGTAAAACCGATGAACTGCCCCGGCACAATTATTGTATATAAGTCAAATCAACATTCATATAAGGAACTACCAATAAGAATAGCAGAACTGGGCCTTGTGCACAGGCATGAAAAGTCAGGTGTATTACACGGGCTATTCAGAGTGAGAAGTTTTACGCAGGATGATGCACATATATTCTGTACGGAAAAGCAGGTAGAAGATGAGGTGTCCGGAGTAATAAGTCTCATTGACAGGATATACAGGGTATTTGGTTTTGAAAAGTATTATCTTGAGCTCTCAACAAGGCCGGAAAAAAGAATAGGAACTGATGAAATGTGGGATAAAGCAGAAAATATGTTAAGAAGTGCGATTGAAAGCAAAGAGCTCGATTATATTGTAAATGAAGGAGAGGGTGCGTTTTACGGCCCAAAAATTGATTTTCATATTGAAGACTGTCTTGGCAGAACATGGCAGTGCGGCACTATTCAGCTTGATTTTGCCATGCCTGAAAAGTTTGATATTGAATATATGGGCGAGGATAACGCAAGACACAGACCTGTGATGATACACAGGACCGTGCTTGGAAGCATTGAAAGATTTATTGGGATTCTACTGGAGCATTACAGCGGAAATTTACCTCCCTGGCTTGCACCGCGCCAGGTTATAGTGCTTCCTATTTCAGATAAATATCGTAGCTATGCAGAAAAAGTATATAATTATTTGAAAAGTAATGGTTTTAGAATGGAAATAGATAATAGAGTAGAATCATTAAATAAGAAGATAAAACAGGCAGAGCTAAGGAAGATACCTTATATGATTATAGTTGGTGAAAATGAGGAGAGAACCGGTACTGTTACTGTGAGGAAAAAAATTGGTGGTGATATAAGGGAAATCGAACTGGAAGATTTTACCTGTCAGATAAGAAATATTGTTGAAAGTAAAGAAAAAACTTATTAACTATTCTATACTGGCAGATGAGCTTATTAATACTGGCTGGTAAATAATAATTTTGCCATACCGTTTTGAGAATATGAAAAGGGTGGACAGGCCTCGTGGAAATCAACAGATATAGACAAAGAGATTAATAATTAGTATAATTCCAGCGATATTTTAATAATTTAATAATATATAAAAAAGAACAAGTAGAAATCATCTATTTCTCACCGGATAGCGGTTTTACAGACTTGCTAATCTGGTTAAATTTTATGTTATAATTTATAATATATAAAAACAGGTAGATGATTTTATCTGCCTGTTTTTTTTAAAAAAACTTATAAGGGGGTGTATACATTAACGATAACAAAAGAATTCGTGTAAACGAGCAGATAAGAGTTCCTGAAGTAAGATTAATAACAGAAGAAGGTAAACAGATTGGTATTGTTCCGATTGAAGAAGCTTTAAAAGCTGCTGAAGAAAAAGGGCTGGATCTTGTTGAAATATCACCTGGAAGTATTCCTCCTGTCTGTAAAATAATAGATTACAGTAAATACAGATATATGATGGAAATATCAGAGAAAACAAAGAAAAAGAAGCAATCGCAGATTATCATTAAGGAAATAAAATTAAGGCCGAAGATAAACATAAATGACCTGAATACGAAAAGAAAACAGATAGAAAAATTTTTAAACAGTGGCTATAAAGTAAAGATAACAATTATGTTCAGGGGAAGAGAAATTGTACATAGAGAAATTGGAATGACTATCCTGGATAAATTATTAGAAGAATTAAAAGATAAATGTATAATCGAGGTGGAACCCAAAACGGAAGGAAGTAATATAATCACAGTTCTGGCTCCTATTTTTAAATAAAAAATCTAACTAAATATAAACTGGAAGGACATTAGTTATGCCAAAAATCAAGACACATAAAGGTGCTGCCAAAAGGTTTAAAATTACAGGCAGTGGAAAAATTTTAAGAGTTAAAGCATATAAAAGTCATATTCTTACAAAGAAGAATGCTAAAAGGAAAAGACGCCTTGGAAACGTAGAAAAAGTGTCTTTATCAGATAAGAAAAAAGTAAGAAGACTGCTGGGAAAGTAAAGAAAAGAATTAATCAAGAAAGGTGAGTGAACTAAATGACCAGGGTTAAAAGAGGGCAAGTTAAAAGGAATAAACATAATAAAGTATTAAAAGAAGCAAAAGGATATTATGGGTCTAAAAGTAGAAGCTATAAAATTGCAAAACAGCAGCTTCTTAAATCAATGAGCTATTCCTATCGCGACAGGAAAAATAATAAAAGAAACTTTAGAAGGTTATGGATTATAAGAATTAATGCTGCTGCAAGGATAAACGGGTTATCATATAATGAGTTTATTAATGGTCTGAAGAAGGCTAATATTGATATAAATAGAAAAATGCTGTCAGAAATGGCAGTAAATGATCCAGAAGCTTTTAAAGAACTGGCTGAAGCTGCAAAGAAAAAACTTACATAAAATTATGGATGAAAAAGAAAAAATAGATGATATAAACAATTTAATAGAATCAGAGCTTGTTAATTTTACTAGAGAACTTGATAATGTAAAAAGTTTATCAGAGCTTGAAAGTGTAAAAACAAAATATACCGGTAAAAAGAGTTTTCTAACTGTAACTTTAAGAAATATCGGTAGTTTACCTGTGCAACTAAGACCGATTATAGGCAACAAATCCAATGCTGCCCGTAAAAAAATTGAAGCAGATATACTTAAAAAGGAGCAGTTTTTAAAAGGGATAGAGTACGAGAAAAAACTGAGAGAAGAAAGTATTGACCTGTCTTTGCCGGGAAGAGGAATAAAAGCTGGAAGGAAAAATATTATTTCCAGTGTAATTGAGGAAATAGAAGAAATATTTATTGGTATGGGATTTGAAATAGCAGAAGGTCCTGAAGTTGAAACAGATTATTATAATTTTGAGGCACTAAACACTCCTGCTGATCATCCTGCGAGATCATTACACGATACTTTTTTTGTGTCTGACAGTATTTTACTAAGAACTCATACCTCACCGGTACAGATAAGATATATGGAAAAAAATAAACCTCCTATTTTTATAATAGTACCTGGCAAAGTATACAGGAGAGATTATGATGTCACGCATACACCAATGTTTACACAGATTGAAGGGCTGGTAGTGGATAAAGATATAAATTTTGGCAACCTTAAATGGACAATTGAAACATTCGCATATGAAATTTTTGGTAGAAAAAGAAAAGTTAGATTCAGGCCACATTATTTTCCATTTACAGAACCAAGTGCTGAAGTAGATGTTTCCTGTAATATATGTGGAGGGAAAGGATGCAGGTCATGTTCGGGTAGCGGATGGCTTGAAATCCTTGGCGCCGGTATGGTGGACCCCAACCTCTATAAATTTGTCGGGTATGATCCTGAAGAAGTAAGCGGTTTTGCCTTTGGTATGGGTATAGAGAGAATCTGTATGCTAAAGTATGGTATCGATGACCTGAGATTGTTTTTTGAAAATGATCTGAGATTTATAGATCAGTTTTAACTTTACTTTATACCGGTACCAATATGATGTCAGATTTATTTTTGTAATATCAATTATGTTTTTTTATATTTTTAGCAGATTTTATACAGTTGTTTATTAGATTTGAGGTATTTTAATCAATTGATTACGGAAGGTAGTTTTTGAATTGAAGGTAACATTAAATTGGATAAAAGAATTTCTTGATGATTATAATCAAAATAAAATTAGTCCCGGAGATTTTGCTGACATACTTACGATGAGCGGGACTGAAGTTAAAAAGATAGAGAATATAGGTAGTAAATATGAAAATATAATTATTGGAAAGATTGTTGATTTTATAAATCACCCCTCGGCTGATAAATTATCTTTATGCAAAGTTGATACAGGAACAAGAATTGCCAGTATTGTTTGTGGCGCAAAAAATTTTAAAAAAGGTGATATTGTAGTTACCGCGCTTCCGGGAGCAGTCGTAAACGGAATGACCATAAGAGAAAATAAAATAAGGGGACAGATTTCTGAAGGTATGATGTGTTCTGAAATGGAACTCGGACTTTCATCGGATTCAGAAGGAATAATGATATTAGATGAAAGCTTCAGAGTTGGAGAAAGTTTTTCAAAATCAGTCGGTCTTGATGATATTGTGCTTGAACTCGAGGTAACTCCAAATCGACCGGACTGTCTTGGTGTGATAGGGATAGCAAGGGAAATAAGTGCACTTACAGGTATAGAGTTTAAAATTCCTGAGTATGATTTTGACAAAAGGTTAAATATCGATTCAAATTTTATTATTGAAATAGAAGATTATAATCTCTGTCCCCGTTATACGGCAAAAATTTTTGAGAATATTACAAATATCCAGACTCCACTGTGGTTAAGAAATAGATTGTTAATGTGCGATATCAGGTCAATAAGTCTCATTGTAGACCTGACTAATTATATAATGCTGGAAACAGGACAACCTCTCCATGCTTTTGATAAAGATCTGCTGTATTCTAATAAAATAGTTGTAAGAAGAGCAAAAGAGGATGAAAAAATAAAATTGATAGATGATTCCACACGGATTCTTGATAACGATATGCTTGTAATAGCGGATGAAAAAAAGGCAGTAGCAATTGCGGGTATTATGGGTGGTAAGGACACAGAAATAAATCCGGACACAAAAAATATACTGCTGGAGGCTGCAAACTTTAATGGTCCTTCTATAATGAGAACCTCAAAAAAAATCGGGTTGCGCTCTGAAGCATCAAATAGATTTGAGAAAAAAATTGACCCGCTTCTTACCTTATATGCGGTTGGTAGATTTGAGGATGTTTTAAATAAGATTACTGGCTATGGTATAAAAGGGTGCATTTATGATAATTATAAAAAAACGGAAAGGCAGAGGAATATAGTTCTGAGAACAGATAGAGTAAAGCAAATTCTTGGTAAGGATATTGATAAAAATACTATATCCCGTATTTTTACAGGATTAAAAATTGAAAACAGGATTAGAGATAAAAATATAGAAACAATTATACCTTCCTGGCGATATGAAGATCTTGAAAGGGAAATAGATCTTGTAGAAGAGATAGCAAGAATTTATGGATATGATAAATTTGATTCCATACCTACTACTGTCACTGGCAGGCGTGGAAAATACACCGGATACCAGAAAGCAGTAAGAGAAATAAGGCAATCACTCTGCGATATAGGACTCAATGAAGTCATAAATTACTCCTTCTGCAGTATTGACACAATTAAAAAATTCAGGCTGGATCTTGAAAAGGAGTATAGTGATAATGTAGAGATATTAAATCCAATAAATGAAGATTTTAGGTACTTAAGAACGACACTTCTGCCCTCTCTTTTAAAAAATGTCAGGGATAATATAAATCATAATATAAAGGATATTGGAATATTTGAAATATCAAAGATCTTCAAAAAAAGAAGTGATGAAGATAATGATACATTACCTCTCGAGATAAATAAAATTGGTGTAATGCTTACAGGAAAGAGGGTGCAGAAAAGCTGGAGTGAGGAAGAAAGGAACACTGATTTCTATGATTTAAAAGGCATTCTGGAATTTATATATGATAAATACTATTTTAATAGCATTCTTAAGATAGAAGAAAGCGACTATAAATTTTTCCACCCACGAATAAATGGCAGTATAAGAATTAACGGGAAAAAAATGGGAATAATCGGAAAAATTCATCCCCTTTTAGTTATGGAAGCTGAAATTAATCAGGATGTTTATTATATGGAACTTAATCTGGATGATTTTGTAAACAACATAAGGAAAGAGAAGAAGTATAAGGCTATAACTAATTTTCCTTCAATAGATGTAGACCTTGCAATAGTTGTTGATGAAGAAATAAAAAATGATGATATTGTTAGCGAAATAAAGAAATGTGGCAGCAGTCTCCTGAAAGATGTCCGGCTTTTTGATATTTACAGGGGGCCACAGATAGAAAAGAATAAAAAAAGCATGGCCTATTCTTTAAATTTCAGAGAAGATTCCAGAACCTTAAAGGATGCTGAGGTTGAAATAATAGTAAAAAGAATTCTTGAAAACCTTGGTAAAAAATTTAATGCAAAGATTAGAGAATAAATAGAGAATATAGAGAATAATAAAAATGATAATAGAGTTCCCGGGAACAAAGGGAGAAATTGAAGAAGCTAGCTCCAGCCATAAATATCATTCATCTCTTATAGTGAAAGAAAAAACTACTACTGCATTAATTGATTTTGGGATAAAATACAATCCACGCCTGATAAGAGAAATCAATGATTTCAGTTACTTGTTAATAACACATGCGCATCCTGACCATTATATATGGACAGTGGAAGAGGAAAGCAGAATAAATATACCGGTCTATCTGACAATTGAAACATTGAATTATGGAAAATATAAACCCAAAAATTACAGAGTAATTAAAAGTAGTAGAGAATACATTTTAAATGATTTCAAAGTAAGAGCTTTTGATGTAATACATTCGCTCAGGTGCCCTGCGGTAGCTTATAAAATTAAAGGTAACAGAACTATAGTATATGCACCGGACATTCTGGATTTTAAAGATGACAAAGAGATGATTCTGGGCGATGTTGATCTATTAATAGCTGATGGTTCAAGTCTTAATATAAACATGGTAAGAAGAAGTGGGGACAAACTTTTCGGACACACAAGAGTTATAACCATAGCCGGCTGGTGTAAAAAATACGGAGTGAAAGAGTTAATTATTACTCATTGTGGGAAGCAGATAGTTACTATGGATGAAGATGAGCTAACAGAAAAACTAAAGAAATACGCGGAAGGAAATATTAACATTAGAGTTGCTCACGATGACCAGGTAATAGAACTATAATTAAAAAGTCTTCTTGTGCTAAAGCAATCTATTAAAAATAATCTAAGATAAATAAATACGGGCAGTTTATATTCTGCCCGTATTTTTGTGACGCTGCATTACTCTGTTTTAGAATTTTATCCGGAGTTTTATCACCTCCTTTAACCTTCTTAAACAATTGCTTCAATAGCTGTGCATCAGATGTGGTCTCTAATAATATCTTTTTTAAGATATTATTTTTTTATTCTATCAGCTAATAATGAAGATTTTATGGAGAAATTTTCTCCAGAATTTCTCCATTTTTTTTTCATATAATCTCTTCAAAAAATAAAAAAAGAAAAAAATAAATAATTAAAACAAAAAGGTAAAGAAATAAAAAGGGTAAAGAAATGGTTATTAAAAGGTTAAAAATTACATGCATCACAGTTTTTACAGTTATTATATTTTTAATTTTACTGGCTTCTGTCTCCTGTACGAAGACCGGACCTTTTTCAAGAGTTTCAAATGAAATAGCTGAACAGGCAATTGAAACTTTTGAAGTAAAAAGAGGTGATATTTACCAGACTGTTTCTACAACAGGCTCGGTTGAATCAGAATTTTTAAATACTCTCAAAATGCAGGTATCGGGTAAAATAATCAGTGCCCTGGAAAAAGGAGATTATTTTAAAGAAGGAGATGTACTTGTTGAAATTGATAATTCAGATGGTTTATCACAACTCGAGCAAATTGAAAAAAATCTAAAACTCTCAGAGATTTCCTTAAAAACAGCAAAACTGAATTATCAGGCAGCCCTTGATTCGAATCATATAGCTATTCAGATGGCTGAGCTTAATACCGAAAAAGCTGAAGAGTCAACTGAAAGTGCACTTAAATCTGTAGAAATTGCCAGCGAAAACGCAAGTCTTTCGTTAAAGAGTGCGGAAAGAGCGTTAAAAGAAGCAGAAGAAATGCTGGAGCTTGCAGAGGACAACCCTGATACTACGGATATACAGATAGAACAGTATGAATCAAATATAAAATCGGCAGAGGAAAAACTTAAATCTGCAGAGATATCAACTAACTCATCAAAATCCCAGTCAGAATCTTCTTATAACCAGTCACTAATAAACCAGTCCACTACTTACTGGAGTAATCTATCAAGTTTGCAATCTGCAGCAAGGCAGATTGAATCAGCAAAGAGTAATATAGAGCAGGCAGAAATCCAGCTGGGGCTTGCTAACATGGAATATGAGTCAGCAAAAGAGAACCTGGAAGACTACATATTGTACGCACCCTACGATGGTATGGTTTTTTCGACAGATTTTAAAGATAACGATCAGAATTCTGAAGGCGGTACTATCTCAATAATAAATAATATTTTTCTAATCAGAACTACTATAAGTGAATCTGAAGTATCAAAGATATCTGAAGACAGTGAAGTATATATTACAATGGATGCTTATCCGGACTACGAGTTTTCAGGTAAAGTTCAAAAAGTAATTCCCATAGCAGTCGAAGATGGAAATATAGTCTCCTTTGAAATAATTATAAATTTAACTGATACAGGAGATAACAAAATATATTATGGTCTTTCAGCTGATATTGATATTGTAACTGCAAAGGCAGAGAATGCGCTCTACGTTCCTATAAAGGCTGTGTATATAGAAAATGGGAAGAAATATGTGGATGTTATGACTTCCGGTCAGAGGAATGCTGACGATATTAATAAATCTATAAGGAAGACAGAAATTACGACTGGTATAAATGACTATCAGTACATAGAAGTAGTTTCTGGCCTTAAAGAAGGAGATATAGTGATAACTTCAAGAATATAGCACTGGATTATAATAATAAAATAAGCCGGATAATTATATATAGCTTGTATTAATTAAATACAGGCTCATCAATTTAAAATTTTAAATATTTTAATGAGAGATTATGAAAAAAGAAATTATATTAACAAAAGAAATTACAAAAATATATAAAGTCGGAGATATAAAGGTAAATGCCTTGAGAGGTATAAATCTTGAAATAAATGAGGGTGAATTTGTATCTATAATGGGCCCTTCGGGCTCGGGGAAATCCACACTCATGAATATACTTGGTTGTCTTGATAAACCGACTTCGGGTTTTTATTACCTTGATGGTATAAATGTCATGGACTTAAATGACAACCAGCTTGCAGAAATAAGGAATAAAAAAGTTGGTTTTGTATTCCAGACATTTAATTTGCTTCCCAGGTTAAACATTATCGGAAATGTTGAACTACCTCTGATTTATTCCAGGAGGGAACAATCCAGAGCCAGAAAGGATTTAATAAATGAGGTGATAAATTCTGTAGGTCTTGCAGAATGGATCAAACATAAACCAGGTGAATTATCAGGTGGCCAGAGGCAGAGAGTTGCTATTGCAAGAGCACTTATTAATAATCCAGCAATAATAATGGCAGATGAACCTACGGGAAATCTTGACTCAAGAACAGGGGAAGAAATAATGGCTATTTTCCAGGAACTTAACCGCAGTGGCAAAACCATTATTTTTGTTACTCACGAAATTGAAATTGCAAGGCATTCAGGCAGAATAATTTATTTAAGAGATGGTATTTTATGTGGTGAAGAGCTGGTAAAAGAACCTGTCGACGCATGCAAAATGCTGGAAAATATGCCTAAATTAGAAGATAAAATTAATAATTTTTCAAATAATAATTCAAATGTTATATGAAAATTAATAAAAGATGAAAAGAATACTTGAAAATATAAAAATTGCTTTTAATTCAATTGCTTTAAATAAGCTGAGATCATTTCTGACAATGCTTGGAATTATAATAGGCGTGGGGTCAGTAATAGCTGTTACATCAATAGGATCAGCAGCAGAAGCTTCTATAACAGAAAATATTCAAAGTGTTGGCAGCAATGTTATTACTATTACTCCTGGAAGGGAACGGCCTTTTTCAGGTGGTAGTGAAAGAGAAAGTTTTAGAGAAGTTCAGAGAGAATCTGATGAGAGCCGGACCGGTAATTCCAGGCCAGCAGAGGAACCGGGACAGGGACCGGGTACAGGTGGAGGTGGATTTATAGGTGGTGTACCGATGATAGAAGAAGAGGAGGAAGAGGAAATAGTAGCAGGTGAACTTTACCTTGAAGATGTAAGTGCTCTTAAAGAGAAGTCAGGTTTACTTGAGAATATAGCTCCTGTTCTAACACTGGGAAATTTAAACTTCTCTTATGGAAGCAGCAGCGGGAATGTTAGTGTAACTGCTACATCGGAAGAATATCCTTCACTATCAGGTTATGAAATAGATATGGGGAGTTTTTTTACAGAATTAGATGTTTTAAACGCAACCAGTGTAGTTGTTCTTGGATATGATGTAGTGACAGATTATTTTGGGAAAATTAACCCGATAGGTGAAGAAGTAAAAATAAATGGTGAAAAATTTATTGTAATGGGAACATTGAAATCAGCAGGCTACACTTTTGGAATGAGTGCTGATAATTCTATATTTATTCCCGTAACTACAGCACAGAATAAGCTATATGGCGCTGATACAATCAGCCAGATAACTGCAAAGGTTAAAAGTGAAGACTTTATGGATGCAGCAATAATCGAAGCAAAATCTATTTTAAGAGAACAGCATTCTATTTTGCCGGGGGAACCAAATGATTTTGAAATAAGTAGCTCTGAACAGCTTCTGGAAATGGCAACATCAGTTACTGATACTCTGGTGATTACCCTTGCAAGCATAGCAGCTATATCACTTTTGGTTGGCGGCATCGGAATTATGAATATTATGTTTGTATCTGTTACAGAAAGAACCAGGGAAATTGGAATAAGAAAGGCAATAGGCGCAAAAAACAGAGATATTTTAATCCAATTCCTGACAGAGAGCACAGTATTGAGCCTTTCCGGTGGAACTGCAGGGATAGGCCTTGCCTGTCTTATAACATGGATAATCAATACGTTTACAACCCTGAGCTCACTTATTACCATTTCTCCGGTGATTATAGCCCTGGCTTTCTCTACAATCATAGGTCTTTTGTTTGGTATTTTCCCGGCAATGAGAGCGGCAAGACTGAGCCCTATTGAATCTTTGAGGTATGAATAACTTCCCTGTATAGCCTGTATAGCTATTGGGATTAAATTGTTTTATACTCAATCTGATCGAGTTCTATAAAAGTTAGATAAGTAGAAAATGAAGATACTTATAATTGAAGATGAAAAATTAGTTGCAGATAATATTAAAACCGGTCTGGAACAACATAAATTTACTGTTGATGTAGCTTATAATGGTCAGGAAGGGCTGGATCTTGCCCGGGATTATGATTACGATATTATAATTCTGGATTTAATGTTGCCTGATATTCCGGGCGAAGAGTTATGTGTAAGGATAAGAAAAGAAAAAATAGATAGTTTTATACTAATGCTCACTGCTAAGAAACAGATAGAAAATATTGTAGAAGGTCTGAACTGCGGCGCTGATGATTATCTTACCAAACCTTTTGAATTTACAGAACTTCTTGCCAGATTGAGAGCTCTTTTAAGAAGAACATCAAAAGATAAAGAAAACATACTCACAGCTTTTGAGATAAAAATAGACATGGATAGCGAACAGGTTTTTGCAGGGGAAAAAGAAGTAAAACTTACAAAGAAAGAATTTATGGTTTTAGAATATTTACTGAGACATAAAGGGCAGGTTGTAAGCAGAAATCAGATTCTTGAACATGCATGGGACAGGAATGTTGATATTTTTACTAATATAGTAGATACGCATATAAAAAATATAAGAAAAAAGCTGGGAAGCCCTGGAAAACATATAGAAACAATATATGGCTCTGGCTACAGAGTGCAGAATGAAGATATGCAGGACACAGGTAAAAAATAGGATGGATTTAAAATTATGAAATTTACACTTCAAAAGAAAATATTAATGTGGTTTATAGTAATAATAGTCATTTCATTTGCGCTGTATGGATTTCTTACTTACTATGTCTATAATTTTAACCTGAGAGGAGAGAGGTATAATGCTACCGTAAGAGAACATTTTAAAAATATGGATCCTGCAGAAATTGAGAGATTAAGGGAAATGACCCAGCCTGAATCTTTTGGTCCTCCTCCCGGTGTAACAGTGCTTCCACCGGCGCTTTTTTTAAGAATATTCTATACAATAACGGGTGGCGTACTGATAATAATCATTATTGCAGCATCGGGTGGATTTCTTGTCTTACGGAGCATGTTTAAAAGAATTGATTTTATAACCGAAAATGTGAAGGAAATAGACGAGAAAAGATTGAATCTAAGATTAAATCTTAAAGGGAATGATGCCATATCAAAGATGGCAAAAGAGTTTGATGATATGCTGGATAAAATAGAAACTTCATTCAACAAACAAAAGCAATTTATCCAGAACGTTTCACATGAGTTGAACACACCGCTTACAATAATAAAAACAAAAATTGATGCACTCAGGCAAAAAAGAAATGTCACCAAAAAGGAATACATAGAAACCATAGATTTAATTGACAGTGAAATTATGAGGCTTTCCAGGATAACTGAAGAATTACTTACCCTATCAGATCTTGAAGAAAATAGAGGCAGGGATAATTTTAGAGAAGTAAATATAAAAGTAATTCTGGAAAAAATGATTAAGCTTTTTAAAAACCGCATTGACTCTAAAAATCTCAAATTAAAAACGAGTTTTGAAGGTTGCTTTATCACTAAAGGTATTGAGACGCAACTTGAACAGCTCTTTTTTAACCTTATAGATAACGCTATAAAATACAGTGTTCCGGGTAAAGAACTGGGTATCAGCCTGAAAAATAGCAAAGATAAGAAATTAATAATTTGCAAAATTACTAATATAAGTGAAGCGATAGGGGAAGAAGATTTAAATTATGTATTTGATAGATTTTACAGGAATTCTACTCCGGATAATAAGAAGAGTTTTGGCCTCGGGCTTTCTATAAGCAAAAAGATAATTGAAAACCACGATGGAACTATAGAAGTTAGTTATGATAAAGACAGAAAAAAAGTAACTTTTAAAGTATGTCTCCCTCTCCTATTACAGAATAAGAGCAATTAAAATACCGCAAAATAAGGGAAACTAAAATAAGGAAAACTAAAATCTATTTAAACCTCCACTTTCCCCTGGTTTAAGTAGGATTTTAATAACCAGATAATTATTTAATAAGATAGGCCTCAATTTAGATTGAGGCCTATCTTTCTATGAAAGGTAAATAAAACATTTTGCACCAATTCTTTTTCCAGTTACCAGACTATCCTTCTGGACTGACATAACCTTTATAGGGGATAAAGCCAAAAGTATTGCATATGTTTACAAATTCTTCTGAATGAGTAAAACCATTTACTACTTCTTCTCTGGTCATACCGGCATTCATTAGAGTCATCCAGGTATTAAATCCATATTCTTCAGGTGCTCTGTTAAAAAGTGCTTTATAAAGGAATGTTATAAACTGCTCATTAGTGTAGCCCGAAATTCTTGACTGGCATTCCTCACTGAATATAAACTGATTTACTAGATCACCAGCAGTTAATTCTCCGCTTTTAAGTCTGGCCATCCATGCATCTAACCCTTCTTTTTCTGGATTCCTCAGTAAAATCCTATTGTAAAATAGAGCTGTAAATCCAGATTCTGATTTTTCATAACTTGTTACAGGTAGTTCGTTAATGGGTGTGGGTTTTGGTTTAGGCTTTTCTTCCTCTTTTTCTTTTGCTTTTGTTTTTGCAACGTAGCCTACAGGTTTTTTTAACCAGGGGTCAAATTTAACGTTATTAGTACTCGATATAATAGTGCTTCCAGTTCCTTTTGCAGTCACGCCAGTTTCAGGATCAGTAACTCCACCACTTGGACCAGATGCATGTCCCCACCAGTTATTGGTGGCATCAAGCCGGGTTGGGGAGAGGTTTACAACTTCGCCATCAATATTTATATTGTTTGCTTTTAGGTTTCCAGCTGCTTTTGAACGAATAATAATAGCGCTATGGTAAGTGCCTGATTCTGTAGTAAAACCACTCTTATCTACTTTAAAAGTACCACCGTTAATAGTCATATTGGAACTGGGTTGACTATCATCAGCAAATCGTACACAGTAGGTATCATTCCCTGCTCCCTGAGCTATCACACTTATATCAGTATTTTTCACAACTAGATTGTTGCCCTGCTGGACATTAATGCCACTCTTGACATTCTTAATTTTTGAGTCTTTAACAGTCAGATCGGCAGCATAACCATCTATAGTCACATAGTAGCCATTTTTAAAGGTGCATTTCTCTATAGTGACTCCGGAGGTATAAGAACTACCTGTTGGCATCTCAATAGCATTAATTCTTGGTGTATCCATAAACCTGTTATCGCCATCGAAATGACAGTTAACTATGCTGGTATTTTTTGCTTTATTAAGTATAATACTATGCCCATTAGTAGCTAGAAATTTCATATCTTCAATTCTGGCAGCCAGAGTCTCATGTACATAATTTACTGTAATAGTCCCCTTTATAAGTGTCTTACCCGCAGTTCCAATAAGTTTAACCGGCTTGCTCATAGTAATATCTTCTTCATACGTTCCTGGCCCCACAACGATGGTATCTCCTGCCAAAGCATTATCAATGCCTTTTTGAATAGTCCTATAAGGGTTATCCTCTGTACCATCACCAGTAGTATCATTACCACTTGTAGCGTTAACATATATTGTTTTTATATCACCATAAACTTTCCCCGGAAAAGCGAAAAATATCATGGAGACTAGAAAAAGTGCAACAATAAAAGCTATCAATATCTTTTTTGAAATACCTGAAATTGCTTTTGACATTTTTCCTCCTTTATGATCATTTTTTACAGTTTTTTATTTTTTTCTAATTCAAGCAAAGCCCCATATTTAGATAGATTATTAGGACAGATAAGTAAGTGTTTGGGCTTATATCAATTTTTTGCTATCAGCCTCCTTTCTCTTTTAATAATCTTGGATTAAGATTTAAATTTATAATTAAAAAAGCCCTTATTGTGACTAAGGGCTTTGGGTTTTTTTAATATAGTAAAACATGGTCTTTTAATACCTTTATAGCATTTTTTATTTTTACA
>JAQVHC010000056.1 GCA_028696435.1 Actinomycetota bacterium
CATTTTGTAATTGCGGAAGTAAGCGTTGTTTTACCATGGTCCACATGGCCTATTGTTCCTATGTTTATATGAGGCTTTGTTCTTTCAAATTTTTGTTTAGCCATAATATATCCTTTCTCTGGTTAAAAAGTTCTTATAAAATCTGGTAGCGGTGATTGGATTTGAACCAATGACCCCACGGTTATGAACCGTGTGCTCTAACCACTGAGCTACACCGCCATTCAGGTCTTATTAATAATCAAGTGTAATTATAGTTAATTTTTATTATTTTAAAAGTAACCATAGATTTTATAAAAGAAGATTTTCTGTGTCAATTATAATTCCTATTTCTACACAGTGTAAATTCATATATGACTATAAAAGATTTCTATCTTTTATACCGAAAACCTATAAAAACTCTTAAAATATGACAATTCTTAATATATCCTGTAAAATAGATTTTCATATCACAAAAAATAACTTTCAACAATAAAGAATTTCCTTATACTAATTATACTAAGATAGTAAAAGGAAACTGGATAAAAAGGATTTGAATAATATGAAATATTTTAAAACTTTTATTAAGGTTTTCTGTGTTATTGGTATATTTATTTTTATTTTTCCCAGAACACTTTTTGCATATCTTGATCCAGGTAGCGGGAGCTATATCATTCAAATGATTATTGCCCTGGTAATTGGTGGCACATTTGGAATAAAAGTTTTCTGGCGTAAAATTTATCAATTTTTTAATAACCTATTTTCAAGAGCAAACAAAAGCGATGGTGATGGGAAAAACTAAAGAATATGTCCCCGGCTCTTTTAGAGACCCGTGCGGATTTCTCTTCTACAGGAATAACATTATATATCGTCAGGTAAATAATACTTATAGAGAAAATTATGACCATCTTATAAGTTCCGGACTCTATGATAAACTTGTCCGCAGTAAATTATTGATCCCACATGAAGAAGTCAACATTAAAGCCCCGGAAGCTGAAAAATCATATAAAGTGATAAAACCCGAACCCATATTATTCATATCATATCCTTATGAATGGTGTTTCAGCCAATTAAAAGATGCAGCTCTTACTACTTTAAAAATACAGAAGATGGCTATGGATTTTGGAATGACACTGAAAGATTGTAGCGCCTATAATATACAGTTTAAAGATGGGAAAGCTATACTTATAGATACACTTTCATTTGAAAAATATATAGAAGGCCAGAGCTGGGTTGCTTACAGGCAGGCATGTCAACATTTTCTGGCTCCGCTGGCACTAATGAGTTATAAAGATGTAAGGCTCAGCCAGCTTTTCCGCATATATATTGATGGTGTGCCTCTTGACCTGGCGAGCTTGCTCCTTCCAGTCTCTACCAGATTTAATGCATCACTTCTTTCACATATACACCTTCATGCCAGAAGCCAGAAACATTTTGCAGACAAGAAAATAAAAATCGACAGTCATAAAATGAGTCGTTTTGCCTTTTTAAGTCTTATAGATAATCTTGAGTCCATTATAAGAAAAATGAAGTGGCGGGCTGCAGGAACTGAATGGGCAGATTATTATAAAGATATTAATTATTCCGCAGAAGCATTCGAAAATAAAAAAGAAATTGTTTCCAGCATGCTTGAAGAAACAGATACAAATATACTCTGGGACCTTGGAGCTAACGATGGACTATTTAGCCGCATTGCATCAAGCCGGGGAATATATACAATTTCGTTTGACGTTGACAATGCCGCAGTTGAAAAAAATTATCTCAGGAGCATTAAAAATAATGAAACTCACATCCTTCCCCTGCTTGTAGACCTAATTAACCCCAGTCCCGCAATTGGCTGGGAAAACAAAGAAAGGCTTTCTCTTATTGAGCGCGGACCTGCAGATACAGTTTTTGCACTTGCTCTCATTCACCATCTTGCTATCTCGAATAATTTGCCTTTCTATAAAATAGCAGATTTCTTTTCCTCCATCTGTAAGTGGCTGATTATAGAATTCGTTCCCAAGGACGACTCTCAGGTTCAGAGGTTATTATCTACAAGAAAAGATATTTTTCCCTGCTATACAAAACAAAATTTTGAGTATGAATTCTGCCAGTATTTCAATATAAAAAGAATAGAAAAAATTAAAGATTCCAGGAGAACTTTATATCTTATGCAAAAGAAGGGTACTTAAATTGAAAAAGAGTATCACAATACATCCATTTTTACTCGGACTGTTCCCGGTTTTTTTTCTCTACTCTCATAACATAGGGCAGTTAAAGTTTTCTGAAACTTTCCTGCCTTCTGCAATTATATTAATATCTACATCACTTATTATGTTAATTCTATGGTTAATATTAAAAAGAGATATTGAAAAGGCAGCTATTATAACTTCCACTATCTTGATTTTATTTTTTTCATATGGCCACATTTACAGGCTGATTCAAGGCTGGAAAATAGGAAATATTTTAATTGGAAGGCACAGATACTTAATGATTGTATTGTTAATTTTATTTGCTCTGATTGTTTATTTTACTGTAAAAGCACATAAAGATCTTCGCAATCTAACAAATTTTTTAAATATAACTGCAATAGTCTTATTGCTTATCCCCATCATCAATATTGGAATTTTTAAAATTGAAACAATGAATGTAGAAAAAGATTCCCATATTGCAACTGCCGGGGAAGAAGTTTATAAGCTGGAAAGCCCTGACGATTATCCCGACATTTATTACATAATCCTGGATGGCTATGCCAGCTCAAATACTTTGAAAGAAATTTATAATTATGACAACAGTGAACTTGACAACTATCTCCAGGAAAAAGGGTTCTTCGTTGCTTCTAAGAGTACCAGTAATTATCCGAATTCCTTCCTTTCCATGGCTTCCTCATTAAACATGGAATATATTAATTATTTAAGTGACAAACTTGGCGAAGAATCAAATGACAGGACTATTCCTTATAATATGATTGAAAACAACAGAGTAATGAACTACTTAAAAGCCCGTGGCTATAAGATTATTCACTTCAGTTCGGGCTGGGGCCCCACAAATTATAATCAATATGCTGATCTAAATATAGAGATAAGTTATACAAGATGGAGTGAGTTTAATACTCTTCTCATTCAAACCACGATGCTTGAACCCTTTGAAAATAAATTTTTCCAGGATGTAGGCAGAAGGAGAGTTATTAATACTTTTAATGGACTTGCTGAAGTTAGTAAAATGGAGGGCAAGAAATTTATTTTTTCACACATAGTCTGCCCTCACCCACCATACCTTTTCGACAGAGAAGGAAATGCTGTTCCGGATAAAGATTTTGACATGAATAACTGGGGTTTCGAGCAGAAAGAGTATTATCTTGACCAATTAATTTATATTAATAAGGAAATAAAAAAGCTTATAGACAACATACTTATTGAATCAGAGAATCCCCCGATTATAATATTGCAGGCAGACCATGGTCCACGAAATACTTTTATAGACGGGCAATATCCAACTGATGACATGTTCAGAGAGGGATTCAGGATACTCAATGCTATATATATTCCAGGTGATAATTATGAGCTTTTTTACGATTCGATTACTCCAGTTAATACTTTCAGATTAATATTTAATACGTGTTTTGGTGAAAACTTTCAACTGTTAGCAGATAAAAATTATAATTCCTTTGAATTTGCGCCCTATCAGTTCACAGATGTAACCGAAATTGTTAGCTATAGGTAAGGCTTTAAATCAACCTCGAATTTAAACTTTTTATTTTTAACAACCCTGTTGCAAGCATCAACAACATCCCTGTCATATAATTTTCCTTTACCTTTATTAATCTCCTCAATAGCTTTATCAATACCCAGAGCAGGTCTGTAGGGTCTGTGAGAAGCCATAGCCTCTACTACATCAGCAACTGCAAGTATTTTTGCCTCTAACCTTATGTCTTTATCTTTAAGCCCCAGGGGATAACCTGAACCATTAATTCTCTCATGATGCTGGAGAACAATGTCAGCTATAGGCCAGGAAAAATCTATTCTCTTTAACATGTCATAGCTCAATTTTGGATGAGTTTTCACCATATCATATTCTATTTCTGACAACCTTCCCGGTCTTGTTAAGATTGATGCAGGTAGATTTATCTTTCCAATGTCATGAATTAGTGCTGCTACTCTTATTGATTCTACCACATTACTATCCAGCCCCATTTCAGATGCAATAGCAACAGCCAGCTGCGCTACCCTTTTCTGATGACCGGCAGTATATGGATCTCTTACTTCAACAATTGAAGCCAGAGTATAAATTATATCGTTTAAAGTTTTTTTAAGTTTTTCGTAACTTTCCTTAAGTTTTTCTTCGGTTTCTTTTCGCTGTGTTATATCTCTTACTATCCCCTCATAACATACAGGTTTTCCATCCTTGCGAACCACTCTTGAGTTAATCTCTACAGTTATTACTGAGCCATCTTTTCTCTTAAGTTGTGTTTCGAATATCCTGTCTCTTTTATCAGGTGTTGGCCTGTCATTTTTTCTCAGGTACAGCTGTGTAGGAATATCTATTTTAAGAAGTTCTTCCTTACTATCATATCCAAGCATTCTAATTAAAGCAGGATTTGCATCAATATATTTTCCTTCAAGAGTTGTACGGTATATTCCATCAAGAGAATTTTCAAATAATAAGTGGTAACGTTCCTGACTTTCTATGAGTTTCTCTTCGGTCTTTTTAATAGCAGTTATATCTGTAAAAATCAGTCTTAATCCTGTTATTTCACCTTCGTTATTTAAAATATAATCAGGATGAATCACCGAAGTAAATGTTGAGCCATCTTTTTTTCTGACTTCATAAACTGGCCAGGTTAGCTTTTCTCCTTTGATAAGTTTATTAAAATCAGTTTTAAGCTTATGTTTTCCCTGTGGAACTACTATCTTATCTATATTAAACCCTTTATTAATTTCGTCTTCCGTATAACCTGTTTTTTCAAGCATTTTTTTACTGGCATAAATAATCGTCCCATTCAGATCTGCCTCTATTACTATCCTGTTTAATTTTTCCGTCAGCTCCCTATTTTTTTCATGACCATTATTAAACATAAATTCCTTATTTTTAGGATTCTTAACAGTTCTATGATTTCTGGTTTCCATAAAATTAGCTTTTTTTGAGTTTATCGGCTTAACAGATTTCCTATTCATTATTTTACTTTCAAGTTAAGTTTAAATATAAGTATTTGCTATTCTATAATAAAAAAATTACTTTTTCAAACACTTCAGCTTAATAATTCTAATAATTAATAGTACAAACCTGTCTTTAAAGAGCAATTTATAAAAATAAACAAGATTTTTTATCTGGATTCAGTAGATTTTCCACCAATATTTTTTTAAAGGTTACACTTATATTATTTGAAATTTTGAAATGACTCTTTAATTTTTATTTTTTAATGCCCTGCAATGTTTTCTTCTGTTTTTAACAGACTTTAATATATTGTTGCTATTATTGCAAAAATTGTCACGGAATTACTAATTACTAAAGATTTATCCTTATATATTGCAAACATTTAAACTGGAGCCCGCGATCGGACTTGAACCGATGACCTTTTCCTTACCAAGGAAATGCTCTACCGCCTGAGCTACACGGGCATCATAAATTTTAATATCTGATTGATTCCGGTTGCAATTGTAAGGTATTTACTGGAGTACTTCTCTAATCACCTATAAAAATTTATAAATTCACTGTTCTAATATATAAAAGCATTCACAAAATAAACTTTAAAATTTATGGTGGAGGGAAGAGGATTCGAACCTCTGTAGGCATTCGCCGGCAGATTTACAGTCTGCTCCCTTTAACCACTCGGGCACCCCTCCACTTATGGAGCCGGCGATCCGACTTGAACGGACAACCTGCTGATTACAAATCAGCTGCTCTACCAGTTGAGCTACACCGGCGATACAACCCAGGCAATATAACTAACCTATTAAAACTCACCTGACATAAAATTCGCCTAATAATTATTATCACACACCAGAATAATGTCAAGTTATAATAACTATTTAACCATGCTCGCCCGGGTAGAGCAAATCTATAAGCTAAATTATCAAATTATTTAGATACTAATTCTCCAGATTTCTAACAGCTAATTTTATAGCCCCTTTAACCGGGTCAGCTAAAAAAGGTATAAAATTAATCTTCAAGAACTGCTCTTTTAATTTATCAATTAAAACATCTTTAAAATATTTTTCACAGTTAAATAATCCACCAACAAATACAAGGTCAAAACTTTTATCTTCAAGTTCAAGTTTCCTTGCCACTGCACTAACAGTTAACATAATTTCTTCTACTGCATCTGCCAGTATATTTATACTTATTTTATCACCCATCCCGGCAGTCATACATACAACCTTTGCCAGCGCACTGATCTTTGCTTTCGAAAATGGACTCCCATACGCCCATCCAGGTAGATCCAGTACATCTTTTAACTTTAATTCCTCAAGTACGGTCCTGGAAAGTAAAGTTTCTTCGCCCCTGCCATCATAGGCCTTCATAACTGCTTTAAGGGCCGCCAGGCCCACACTGTATCCGCTGCCTTCATCTGCAAGAATATAATCCCAGCCACTTGCTCTCGCACTTTCACCTTTTTCATTAACACCAAAGCAGTTTGAACCAGTCCCTGCAATAATTACTATTTTATTTTTGCTATCGCTCCCGGCTTCAATTCCGATTTTAGTATCATTACAGATTATAGTTTTTTCCGGATTGAGATAACTGCTGAGTTCCTTATTAAAAACAATCTCTTTATAAACACTAAAGTCTCTGCTGGCATCATTGCCTGCAAATCCAAAACAGGAACTTTTAAAATACACTTTTTCCGGAAACTTTAGTTTAGCTATTGCTTTAAAAACACCTTCATTTAAATTTTCTACTGCTTTTTCCTTACCGACACTTTTATAACTGGTCGCACCTGCAACTACACGGGAAATTTCATTACCACAAAGGTCTGCAATTAAAATAGTGGTCCTGGACCCTCCACCATCAACTCCAAGAACATACTCCATCTTATTACTCCTGATAAATTAGCATTTTATTTATCCATTTATTATGCTCGTTATTATACTTATAATTTTTTAAAAAAATAACTTTTACATATTATAACTTTATAAAAGTTTTAATAATACAAAAAAATAATTTTTTGAGAATTCTTTTGAATATATCCGGTGTTATCTCTCAGGGAAAATAAAATAAACACTTAAATTCTTTTGATCAACTAAATAACAACCAGAATATCCTGGTTAAATTATTAGAGAACAATTTACACTTTTCTACCTGCAAGATACCTTATAAGCCTTACTTGATTAAAATATAATTTCCCTCTTTACTTAATAAATTATCACAATAAAATTATATTAATATTTCATGCCTGGAAGTAATTAGTAAACATCAGGTTTAAATAGCAAGTACAATTTATATAAAAATTAGTTAGGGTGAAAATGTTATTTTTCACTTTTGCGGGTCGCAACATCAAATATAACAGCGGCTGTGAGCACAAAAGCTCTGACAATATACTGGTAGGCTATATCAATACCCATAAGATTCATACCGCTTGTTAGTGACATCATAACTAATGCACCGACTATTGACCCTGTTACTTTGCCAACTCCACCGGATGCAGATGCACCTCCAACAAAAGCTGCTGCAATTGCGTCCAGCTCAAAAAGTGTTCCAGCCTGTGTAGTTGCAGAACGCAATCTGGATGCGAACATGATGCCGGATAGAGCAGCAAGCATCCCCATTGAACCAAAAACTATATATGTTATTTTCTTAACACTAATACCACTTAACTCTGCTGCTTCCGGATTTCCACCCACAGCATAAATATGTCTGCCAAGAAAAGTCTGCGACATTATAAAGTCATATACTAAAACAACAACCAGTATAATAACAGCTGTCCATGACAATCCTCTGTACCCTGCAAATATCCAGGTAATGCCTCCAATTAAAGCTGACATGAGTATCTGACCAAGAACAAAAATATTCATTGGCAGCACATTAAATTTATATGATC
>JAQVHC010000057.1 GCA_028696435.1 Actinomycetota bacterium
TTCTTTACGTCACGGGCAGTTTCAACAGCAGAGTTTATTACCCTTATTCCATTACCACTACAGGCAAGTATTTTTTCTTCTATCAAGGGAAAATGTGTGCAGCCAAGTATAAGCACATCAATTCCGACATCAAATAATGGTTTTAAATATTCGTTAATAGTTCTTTCAAGGCTCTTGCCTTCAAGGATGCCCTTCTCTATGAAATCGACAAGTAGCGGAGCAGAGACTGAATATGTCTTTATTTCCGGATCTATCTTTTCAATCTCTTCGCTGTACGCCTTGCTCTTAACCGTGCCTTCGGTAGCAATAACACCCACTTTTTTATTCTTCGTATTATAGACAGCAGTTCTTGCTCCGGGCTCTATCACCCCTACTATGGGAATATTGTAATGTTTCTTTAAATCTTTCAGCGCCGCTGCAGTTGATGTATTGCAGGCAATCACAATCATCTTGACATTTTTTTCATAAAGGAACCCTGTTATTTTGAAAACAAACTTTTTAACTTCATCTAAATCCCGCGGTCCATAAGGAACCCTCTGGGTATCGCCAAAATATATTGTACTTTCATCCGGGATAGTTTTTATTATCTCGCGGAGAACAGTTAAGCCCCCAACACCTGAATCAAAAATCCCTATCGCCCTGTTATCCAAATTTACTCTCTTAATGTTCTTTTAATCTTTTTAATATTTTCTAAACTAGCTGATACTATAAAAAAGCTGCAATAAATGCCACTTTAACTTTAATTAAGCCTGTAAATAAACTCTAATAATTTTCTATTTTCTGATTGGTTCATTATATAATTTTTAATTTAAAAATAATACCTGGCAATTTAAGGCAGGAATAATATTAATATTTTAATATTAGAAGGTAACTAAACCATTCTACCGCACTATCACAATATAAAAGCAAAATGTAGCTTATTCAAGTTCTATCTGCCCGGTGCAAAGCTGATAGTATCTTCCTTTTAGTGCAAGAAGCTCCTCATGATCGCCTCTCTCAATTATCTGACCATGCTCTATAACTATAATGGCATTAGCGTTTCGGACCGTCGAAAGCCTGTGAGCGATCACAAAAACAGTCCTTCCTGCCATTAAAGCATCCATTCCTTTTTCAATTAACCTTTCTGTGTGCGTATCTATAGAGCTTGTTGCTTCATCTAAAATCATAACAGGTGGAGATGCTACAGCAGCACGGGCAATAGCAATAAGCTGCCGCTCACCCTGTGAAAGATTACCACCATCTCCTCTGATTACTGTATGATAGCCGCGCGGAAGACGGGTAATAAAAGAATCAGCTCTGGCAATCTTTGCAGCGTTTATGCACTCTTCATCAGTTGCATCTAAACGTCCGTAACGAATATTGTCAATTACTGTACCTGTAAAAAGATGGGTATCCTGTAACACCATCGCCAGAGAACTACGGAGGTCAGCTTTTTTAATCTCTATAATATTGATACCATCATAAAGAATTCTTCCTTCATTCACATCATAAAATCTGTTGATGAGATTGGTAATTGTGGTTTTACCGGCTCCCGTAGAGCCAACAAAAGCAATCTTCTGACCTGGCTTTGCATAAAGACTCACATTCCTGAGTACAGGGACTCCCGGTTCATATTCAAAATTTACATCAAAAAACCGGACATCTCCTCTAAGCTCAGTGTAAGTAACTGTGCCATCACTTTGTGGATGCTTCCAGGCCCATAGTCCGGTACGCTCCTCGCACTCTTTAAGGCTTCCATCGGGAGTGCGACATGCATTAACCAGTGTTACATTTCCATTATCAACTTCTGGTTTTTGTTCCATAACTTCAAAAATTCGTTCTGCACCAGCCATTCCTGCCATAATATTATTTATCTGTGCTGTAATCTGGTTTATAGGCTGACCGATATGACGTGAATATTGCAGAAAAGCTGCAAGCGAACCAACATCAAACCTGTTCATAAGAATAAGAATTCCACCAAAAACTGCCGTCGCCGCATAGCATATATTATTGAGGTTCCCCATAATAGGCATAATAACGCCGGCAAGGAAATTTGCATTTGCTGCTGTTACGCGGAACTTCTCATTTATCCCGTTAAAAGCTTTCTTTGCATGTTCCTCATGGTTAAACACTTTTATTTCTTTTAATCCACTGATACTTTCTTCAATATATCCGTTTAGTTCTCCAAGAATCTCCTGCTGGTTTTTAAAATAATAACGGCTTTTACTTGCTATCTTCATACTTATAAAAACCATTATTACAAGTACTATTGCAGTTATAATAAACAAAATAGGGCTCAGTATAATCATCATCGTAACTGTACCGATGAATGTTAAAACACTTGAAATAAGCTGGGTCAGGCTACTTTCTAGCATAAGTTGCACATTATCAACATCATTTGTAAACCGGCTCATTAGCTCCCCGTGTGTATGAGAATCAAAGTAACGAAGTTCAAGCCCCTGCAATTTATCAAAAAGATCACGCCTTATTATATTAGTTGTAGTCTGTGCTACTTTCACTATAAATCTACTCTGCAGGAATGCAGCACCAGCACCCACCATGTAAATTATTCCGAGAATAAGAAGCGCTACTGCCAGCCCCTTAAAATCTCCCGGAATTATGTAATTATTTATAAGCGGCTTGAGAAAATATGACCCTGCAAGCGCTGTTATTGTACTCAACAAAAGACAGATTATCACAACTATTAAAAGAAATTTGCTCTTTCCGAGGTATTTTAAGGTTTTAGCTGTAGTACCCCAGAGATTCTTTGGTTTCTCAAAGCTTCTAACACCTCTTCCTCCGCCGCCTCTTCCTCCGCGCATACCTGCACCATATACTTTTTTATTCTCTTCCATTACAGTATCAACCCTCCCTGCTGGGTATCATAAATTTCCCGGTATATTGTATTGCTTTCATACAGCATTTCATGTGTGCCTATACCAGAAATCTTACCATCATCCAGTACTATTATCTTATCAGCCTCTTTTATAGAACTAATACGCTGCGAAATAATTATAATAGTAGACTCCTTAAGATTTTTATTAAATGACTCCATTATTTTTGCCTCAGTGGCAACATCTACAGAACTGGTGCTATCATCAAGAATTAGAATATATGGTTTTTTTAACAGAGCCCTTGCAATGCAAAGTCTTTGCTTCTGGCCTCCTGAGAGATTCACACCTGCCTGACCGAGTATTGTATCGTAACCATCAGGGAAACTCATAATAAAATCATGCGCCTGTGCATTGCGGGCTGCTTCTTCAATTTCTTCCTGTGCAGCATTTTCATTACCCCACAAAAGATTTTCCCTTATGGTGCCAGAGAAAAGAACATTGGTTTGCAGTACAATACCAATTCCATCACGAAGAGTCTTGAGATTATAATCTCTAACATCTGTTCCATCCACCAGTACCTGTCCGGCTGTTACATCATAAAGCCGGGGAATAAGACTTATAAGTGAAGTCTTGCCAGAACCTGTACCTCCTATTATTCCAACAATCTCCCCCGATTCTATATTAAATGTAATATCAGAAAGAACATCTTTACCCATTTTATTATTAAAGCCATTATTGTTAGCACTACCATTACTATTAACACTATTGCCATACCTGAAATAAACATTCCTGAATTCAACTTTCCCGGAAGATACAGAAGGGGTTATTCCTCCTTCTGGAAGAGCGGGTTTATCTGCAATATCAACTTTTGCATCCAGAACTTCTACTATTCGCTGTGCGCTTGCTTCTGCACGGGCATACAGAATAAAAACCATAGAAAATATCATTGTGCTTGTTAAAATCTGCATCACATAACTGATAAAACCAATAAGCTCACCTGTGCCCATTGTACCGGTGCTAACCATTTTACCGCCAAACCAGATTACAGCTATGGTAGTAAAATTTAATATAAAGAGTATAACAGGCATAGCAAGACTAATAAGATAGCCGGCATTTATTGCTGCTTTAGTAAATGCATCATTAACTTTTTTAAATTTCAATTTTTCATATTCTTCCCTGACAAATGCTTTTACCACACGGATAGCAATCAGGTTTTCCCGTACAGTATTATTTAATGAATCAAGACGCTGCTGCATGGTTGAGAACAAATGTTCTGCTGACCTTATAACAAAATATATGCTGATAACAAGCACTGGCATTGCAATTAAAATTATGCCTGATAGCTTTAAATTGATGCTCATAGCAAAAAAACATGCCGTAATCAGCATTAAAGGTGCTCGTAGCAATATACGAAGTGACATTAATAGCATAACCTGCATTTGTGTTACATCATTTGTGAGACGGGTTACAAGAGAAGCTGTGCTGAAGTAATCTATATTGGAAAATGAAAATGACTGCACTTTGTCAAATAAAGCCCTGCGTATATTTGCTGCAAATCCCTGACTGGCATTTGCCGAAAATCTCATGTTCAGTACACCAAAACCAATAGCAGCCAGCGCAAGTACAATCATTAGTCCTCCTACTCTGGCAATAAAAGCAATATCTTTTTGCGGTATCCCGACATCCACAATTTTCGCCATTAGAAACGGCATCATCATTTCGCACAATACATCAAATGTCATCAAAAAAATGCAGGAAATGACATATTTTTTATATTGCCCTATATAAGCAAATAATCTTTTTACCACCTTTGTTTAACTCCTTTTTAAATAGACAGGAAGTTTAGCGCCCCTTAATTCGAGGTTTTTAATCATACGAAGATAAAACTTTTTTAACTGCTCCTGTTCGGCTTTTGTAAACCCTTTAAATACATCCCGGTTTATTTCATTAAAAGCTGCGGAGCATTCTTCTGTAATTTTTTTGCCTTTTTTTGTAAGGGCAATTATATTACGACGCTTATCATTCTTATCAGGTTTTTTGCAAATAAGTCCGGCTTTTTCCATACGTTTGATTGAAATTGCAACAGTGGTAGGACTGATTCCTATCACATCCGCAAGCTCTCTCTGGGAAACTCCTGCCCCTTTCATCTCATATCTAATTGCAAATAAAATATGGGGATGACTTGCCTTGCAGAGTCCGCGTTTTTCAAATTCTGCTTTTATACAATTATGGTGCATGCGATCAAGTGAATGAAAAAGCCACCTCAGGTCATTCTGTTTACATACCATTGCTCAACCCATCTCTATTTCATATTATTTCTATTTATTGCTTCCAGCTTCTATTTTTATTTCAAAATTATTATAATAATTTGCTGGCAAACAAATTCTTAATTATATAATTAATTTATGTTAAGTCAACAAATAATCTTAAAATTTTTTACATACCATGACTATAAGATTTTAAAAGAATAAAAGATAATATCAATATGTAAAAATCAAAAAAATTAAAAAGCAGTTAAACGACCTGATATATGCGTGTTTGATTAACATAGTGGTGTGCTTATGGAGCAATATTCTCTGATAGCATTGTTAATCTCTTCAAGTGTGTGTTTAATATAAGTAGATGTTATGTAGACCAGGAAAGCTCTATCCGGAGTCCTTAAGTTAAGGGCCTTACAAAGTATTTTAAGAATGTCCGACAGGCTCAATGAATTTATTATTTTTTAATTATTATCTTTAATTGTTTCCTTTAACTTTATCCCTTAAATCTTGCAGCATATACTTTGTGAGGAAAATCACCTTTCGCATATTCCACTTTCTTCTTACCCCCTGCAATGTCTTCATCTGCATATGCCTCAACAACTTCTCCTATAAATAAATTTTTATCTCCTGTTTCTATCTCCTGTCTAACCTTGCATTCCATATGGGCTACGCACTCTTCGATTACAGGAACTTTTACTTTGCGTGCTGGTTCTGGCGTTAAGCCTGTTTCCTTAAATTTGTCTACTTTATACCCTGAATGAAAACCACAATAATATATTTTTTGTTTTAACTCCTGCGCAGGTACATTTACAACAAATTCTTTAGTGGCTTCAATCAACTTATTTGAATAAGCTCCCTTTCCTATAGCGCAGGCTATAAGCGGGGGCTCTTTTGATACAGGCATGCAAAAACTGACCGCAATAATATTAGATTTTCCACCAATATCTCCGCATGTTATCAAAAAGTGTCTCATTGGCCACATAAATCGTAAATATTCAACCTCAATCTTCATTTCGATTTTCGCCTCCTTCTAATCCATTTAGTTATTTTTAGTTATCTTAAAGTCAACATTCCTGGTTTGTCTTCCGGCTATGCGGTATTTCCGACTATGCGGTATATACAAAGTTCTCCAGTAACTAATTCTTTCAAATGATAAAAGCTGCAAAGTTTATATAAGCATATAAATATTGTTACATTATTATGTGACCCGGATTAAATAAGAGCAATGTTACAAAAAAACCGCAGGGTGTCTAAACTCACCATGATTAATTTCAGATTAACTTCATATTATATCTTCAGTAAATAGCCTTTTTTATTTAACCAGTCTTTATTCTTTTCATAATCAGGCATCAACATTTTAACCTTACCCCAAAATGCTTTGCCATGGTTTTTTTCCTCAAGATGAACAAGTTCATGGATAACAACATAATCTATCACGGATAAAGGGGCCATTACAAGCCGCCAGGGGAAATTTAGATTCCCCTTAGAAGAAGAGGAACCCCATCTTTTTTGCGCACTTGTAATATTAACCCTGTTATATTTAAAGCCTCTTTTTTGTGCGTATAATTTAACTCTTTCAGAAATTTTTTCGTAAGCTATATTTTTGTACCATTCAATAAACAATTCCCGTGCCTGTGGCAGAGCATTTCTTAAAAGATAAAAACCGCCCTCAAATTTCAGTGGGACCTCCTGATCATCTACTATTCTTAATCTATAGCATCTCCCCAGATAGAGGAACCCTTCACCATTAACAAACTCCTTAGGAGAAAACTTTGGGTCTCTAGCTTCTATTTCTTTTTTCTTCTGCTCAATCCATTTTTTGTGCTTGGACACAGTCTCCATAATTTTCTCATCATCCACATTAAAAGGAGTTTTTACAATCAGGGTAGCGTTATCCGTCATGTGTAAAGCAATGGTTTTTCTTTTTGTCCGTATTACCTTTTCAATCTCGATATCCATAAAGATCACTTTCCATAAATATGATAAGCAAGCTCTATTAACTTTTGTGCTATTTCATTTCTTTTACCGAATAACATTTCGCCTGCATCTACTCCACACGAAACAGCACTTTCTTCTACAGCGAACTTTCCTTTTTGAGAAGAAGTGCAAGAAGGAATAGAATCCAGTATTCTGGATATTATATACGATTTCAAGTTTTTCTGTTTTGAGGTGCTTTCCCAGAAGTCGACCACTTGTGTCTCTCGCTTCATAATCTCGATTACATCTCTTGTTAACTCAATAAGAAAATTAATATTCTTGTCATTTAGTTCTTCAATTGTCTTCTTTCCATATATCTCTCGTTTCAACAGTCCTAAAAAAGGCAGCTCTTTCTTCGGTTCAAACCCAAAAGTTTCTTCAGCTTCTCTTCCTTTTTTCATAGCTTCCCTTAAGTTTTCGAGTTCCTTTGCAAGGATATCCCAGTTTTCTCTATACTCTTCAAGAATTCTTTCTAATTTATCAGAAAACCTCTCGTAAAACTCAGGGTCCTCTTCAAAATGTTTCTCAATATGTTCCACAAGAGCATGTTCCAGCTCTTCAGCCTTTGCTTTATTTGATTTTTCTCTAATTTTACTAACAAATTCGTCATCAAGAAGAGGCGTTGGCGGTATTTTGGGATTTACACCTTTTGATATAAGATACTCTTCAACAATCTCCCTTATCTTTGCGCTTGCATCCCTTATACTTACTTTGTCATCTCTGTATCTGTTCCTTGCAGATTCCTTTATAAAATTAAGAATTTTTAAGTCCTTAACATATTTTAAAGCTTCTGGATCAGGGA
>JAQVHC010000003.1 GCA_028696435.1 Actinomycetota bacterium
CTGGGCCGTATCTCAGTCCCAGTGTGGCCGGTCACCCTCTCAGGCCGGCTACCCATCATTGCCTTGGTAAGCCATTACCTTACCAACAAGCTAATAGGACGCAGGCTCATCTTAAAGCGGAGGCCTTGCGGCTACCTTTTTTATATTAACCATAAGATCAATATAAAACATCCGGTATTAGCCTTCCTTTCGGAAGGTTATCCCGATCTTTAAGGTAGATTACCTACGTGTTACTCACCCGTTCGCCACTGACTTTGCAAAAGTGTTGCCACTTTCACATTGTCCGTTCGACTTGCATGTATTAAGCACACCGTTAGCGTTCATCCTGAGCCAGGATCAAACTCTCGAATAAAACTAATTTTTATTAATTCGCTCAAAGAACTTACACTATTTAGTTCTCAAAGAACATAAGATTAACCTGCAGAAAAATAACATACAAGAGTTTATTTGTCAATACAAATTAAATAGAAGTTTTCAAATGGATTAAAACTACTCTGTAGCCTTCTCTGGCAACTTTTATTTAGCGTAGTAGATTATATCATTAAGTTAATATAAGTCAATAGCACAAATTGCTTTTTGTGTTATTATTCAGTGATATTGCCACTCTTGAGTTATTCTTTCTATTGTTATATCTATAATGTGTATATCAAGTTTATTAATTTTTCTTTTTATCAATATCTATAGCAAGCATCTCTTTTACTTTCTTTTCAATCTCATCCATTATTTCTGGATTCTGTGATAGAAACACTTTTGCATTTTCCCTACCCTGACCAATCCGATCGCCTTTATATGAGTACCACGACCCACTTTTCTCTATAATCCCCAGCTCTGTTCCAACATCAATTATGCTTCCCTCTTTTGATATACCCTTTCCATACATTATATCAAATTCCGCACTTTTAAATGGAGGAGCAACTTTGTTTTTAACTACTTTTGCACGTACCCTGTTGCCAATCACCTCGGTACCACTTTTAATATTATCAATTTTTCTTATATCTATTCTAATTGATGCATAAAATTTTAATGCTCTGCCACCCGGTGTTACTTCTGGATTACCAAACATGACCCCTATTTTTTCCCTGAGCTGATTAATAAAAATTACTGAAGTTTTTGTTCTGTTAATAACTCCGGTTATTTTTCTCAGGGCCTGAGACATCAGCCTTGCCTGAAGCCCTACATAAGTATCACCTATTTCACCCTCTAATTCAGCTCTCGGGACCAGAGCAGCAACAGAATCAATTACTATGACATCCAGTGCACCGCTTTTTAATAATATTTCACAGATATCCAGAGCCTGTTCTCCATTATCAGGCTGGGATAATAGAAGTTCTTCAATATTAACACCAAGGTTTCTGGCATAGCCCGGATCGAGTGCATGCTCTGCATCTATAAAAGCTGCTATGCCTCCTTCTTTCTGAGCATTGGCAATAATATGCAGAGCAAGGGTTGTTTTTCCAGAAGCCTCCGGTCCAAATATTTCAGTTACCCTTCCTCTGGGTATTCCTCCAATCCCGAGCGCTATATCAAGTTCCAGTGAATTTGTTGATATATGTCCTATATCCTGCAAAAGTTTTTTTTCACCCAATTTCATTATGGCACCATTACCATATTGCCTTTCAATCTGAGATACGGTATTTTCTATAATTTTTTCCCTCTCCATGCTAAACCTCCAGATAGTATTATCCTCAAAAAATTAAAATAATAAAAACAACAATATTTTGTGCTTTTGCACATTAGCTTATTATAACATAATAAAATAAATTTAAAAAATATTTTACAATACTTTAAATATTTACAGCATTCCAAAGAATCACTTTATAACACTCTTACTTTAAACTGAATCTATCAAGAATAATGTATCTTGCACCTTCAGGCCTGAGCTGGCTTTCGAATAATGTAAGCTCCTTACAATTCAAAACAGCATTTATCTCTTTCCCACTGCTGGACATTAACTCTTTTATATTCTCTCTATTCTTCAACCTTGCAATAGTTATATGAGGGGAAAATTTCTTTTTTTCTCTTTTTATCTTAATCCTTGAAAGATTATCCTCGAGCTCATTATAAATTTTACATATTTGCTCCCCACCACTATCAACTTCCAGAAAAACAACCCTTGCGTTCCGGGGGTCAGGAAAAGCATTTACTACTCCGCTTATTTTATATTCAAATTTTTCAAATCGACCAGCAGTTGCCTTTATTGCCTCTTTTATTTTTTCTATTTTATTGATTTCTGTATCGCCCAGAAATTTTAAAGTTAAATGAATATTTGAAGCCGCCACTACTCTTGCATATTTTTTACTCCCGAATATATCCATTGCTAATTTATATATACTGCATCTTATGTCTTCAGGTAATTCTATAGCTATAAATAATCTCTTTTTTAATTCATTCTCATTAATATCCACTATATCACCACTATATTAACTTTCTTTAAGGTACCTTTCATTTATTGTTATCCTTAATTCATTCAATATAAATTGCGCAACTCTGAATTTAATTTCACATCTATTGCCACTAAATATCCTTTTATATGTTTTTTTATATCTTTCCGGTCCTGTGATACAACAATAAACAAGGCCAACTTTTTTGTCTTTTGCTTCCGGCCCAGCATAACCGGTAACACTTACTGAATAATCTGAATTAAAAATATTTTTAGCGTTTTCTGCCATTTCAATACATACTTTACGGCTCACTGCTCCATATTTTTTAAGTACAATTCTGTCAACATTTAATAATTTCATTTTTGAGAAGTCTGAGTATGATACTATACCACCCAAAAAAAAATCTGAACTCCCGGGCGTATCTGTTATTATACTGCTAATAAGCCCACCTGTTATTGACTCAGCAGTACTTATAGATAACTTGCTACCAGTCTTTTTATTAACCTTTTTAATCACTTCCTTCAGACTATCGGAAATTATACTATCATCTTTTCCGTAAAAATAATTTCCAAGCTTTTTTGAAATCTTATCTTCGATCTTCCTTAAATTCCTGTCAGCTTCTATTACATCTCTACCTTTCGCCAGCAGTATTATTTTTATCAAACCCGGATTTGCAATAATACCAACTTCTACATTAATTTTTCTGGCTTCGACCATAATCTTTTTTATTTTTTCCTCTATTTCTGTTTCGCTAATATCTGTAGTGAGGAGTGTTGATTTCCTTAATATTAATCCATTTCTCTCCAGACCTTCTTCCTTCACTTTTCTCTCCAGAAATGGCACAATGCTTTCCTCAAACATGCTTTTCATTTCTTTTGGAACACCGGGTATGCAGAATAATACCTTCCCGTTATCAAGCATTATTCTGAACCCGGAAGCACTGCCTATTTTTGGTTTAATTGGAAAAGAACCTTCAGGAATATAAGATTGCCTGAGTAATCTTTCTGTTATATTTTTATCTTTTACTTTCTTTTTGAATTTCAGGCTTGTTTTATCAAGCTTTTCGTCTCTTATAAGTCTTTTTTTTAATACTTCCGAAACTGCACCTCTTGTAATATCATCGTCTGTGGGGCCAAGCCCACCGTTTATTATTATTACATCACTGTACTTTAATCCCTGCTCTACAACATTCATAATTTCTGCAGCATTATCTCTTACCGTAAACATGTATTTACACTCCAGACCAATATCAGTAAGCCGTTCTGCAATATATCTGGAATTTTCATTTAGAATCAGACCAAGAGTTAATTCAGTACCTATACTTATTATTGAACAATCCATAACCAGTTTTGCATATAATTTTATAGTTTTACATGATTTTAATTACTTCTATTCTCCAAGCAATTTATTAAGGTCTTCTTTTGAGATTAATACTTCTCTCGGTTTACTTCCGTCGTATCCGCTGACCATTCCTCTGTCTTCCATCTGATCTATAATTCTTGCTGCCCTCGAGTATCCTACTCTTAATCTTCTCTGCAGTAACGAAGCTGACGCATGCCCGAAATCCACAACTATTCTTAAAGCTTCATAGAACAGTTCATCCTCATCTTTCGTCTTAACCTCATCATCGCTCATTCTTCTGGATATTTCTATACTATAATCAGGGATACTCATATTTCTAATATAGCCCGTAATCATTTCTATTTCATTGGATGTTACAAATGAACCCTGAACTCTTTCAGGCCTGTTGGAGTAATATGGCAGGTAAAGCATATCACCTTTGCCCACCAGTTTTTCGGCTCCAGCACAATCAAGTATTACACGGGAATCCACATTGGATGTAACCATGAACGCTATTCTTGATGGGATATTTGCTTTTATTAATCCCGTTATTACATTTACAGAAGGCCTCTGGGTAGATATTAAAAGGTGGATACCCACTGCCCGCCCCATCTGGGCAATCCTGCATATACTGTCTTCTACTTCTGAAGCTGACAACATCATTAAATCCGCAAGTTCATCAATAATTACCAGAATATACGGAAGGGGTTTAAAACTTTCGTCTTCTATTGCACTTCTTTTTGCTTCAAAATTATACATTTCAATAGATTTAAAATTTCTTTTAACCAGTGTTGTAAATCTATTCTCCATTTCTTCCACCACCCATGAAAGCACAGATGATGCTTTTTTGGGATTAATGACTACTGGTGACAACAGATGGGGAATTCCATTATATATACTGAGTTCTACCATTTTCGGGTCTATCATAACAAATCTGACATCGGATGGTTTTACCTTCATTAAAAGAGAAATAATAATGCTGTTAAGACAGGAACTTTTCCCTGAATTAGTTGCCCCTGCAATTAATACATGTGGCATTTTAGCTATATCCATATAAACTATATTTCCTGATAGGTTTTTCCCAAGAGGTACATTTAATAAGTTATCCATAAGATTCCTGTCATCACCTGAAAAAATATCTCCAAGAGTAACTATGCTTCTTACAGTATTTGGCACTTCGATACCTATTGCAGATTTACCCGGTATAGGAGCTAATATCCTGATATCGGGAGAACCGAGAGCAACACAGAAATCATCCTCAAGACTTAAGAGTCTCTGAACTTTTACACCTGGTAAAAGTTTTAATTCATAGAGGGTTACTGTGGGCCCACTTACTACTCGCTCTATCCTTGCATCCACGTTAAAATCACTCAATAATCTCTGTAATGTATGAACCCTTTCCTTTACACTTTCTTTATAAAGGTGTGATTGTATGTTCCTAGACTTTTTTAATAAATTAATTGGTGGAAATCTGTAATTATTTTCAGTTTCGCCACTTTTTACTATGGGTATTTTCAACTGACCTTTTAACTGCTCCTCCTCCAGCCGTCCTTCTACAGCACCTGCCATGTCATATTTTCTTATATGTTTATCCGATACTTCACTTTTATCTTTTGAACCCTTCGCGGTATGATCAATAATTTCAATTTCTCTAAAATCTTCACTTTTTCCACTGTTATATACTTTATCTTTGCTTATTCCTATCCTATCCGGTGTTTTTCCCTCTTCCGGGAAGTCTTTTTCCTTTAATGATGCGATTCTGGATTTTACTTTTAAATTTTTAAAAAAATTAATTACTTTTTTACCTGCTTCTATAAGAGAAATTTTTGTTATTATAAGCAACGATATAATTATCAAAACTACCAGCAGTGCTATGGCCCCTGCACTACTAAAAAGTCTGGATAGTCCATAAAAAATCCAGGCTCCTATAATGCCTCCCCTTGCCTTTATTAAAACCTCATCAAAGATATTTACATACTTAAGGTTGTTACTGATAATTCCTAAAATTGATAAAAAAAGAAGTAAAAATCCCCAGCCAAAACTTGAGGACAAAAAGCGAATTCTTTCAAAGAAAAAACTAAAACCCCATATTACGAGCAGAAATGGTATTAAGTACTTGCCAGCTCCAAAAATATAGGATAAAAAATTATTTATTTTCTCGTTTACTACACCGTAATCAGATAGGCCGAATACACTGATAAACAATAGAACTGCAAGTGTTATTATAAGTACACCGTATACTTCAGTTCTTCTTTTAACATAGCTTCTCTTTTCTTCTGTAGTACCTGATTTATATTTTTTCCCACTTTTTACTGTTTTCTTCCTTTTATTTTTACTGGCTGTCATTTTCTAAAAATTTAGATTTTTATTTTATAATCTGATTTTTAATTTATTCCAAACCCATCCTTATAAAAGCTAAAGACTTACGATTTTTGCTATTATTATAGGTCTTATTCCTGCTTTTTTAAAAATAAATTTACTTACTCTATCATTAACAACACCCTCAATCATATTTTTATCTATAATATTTTTAGAGAAACAGTTTTTTATAGTGTCTTTTATAATATTCTTTAACTTTTCAATAATCTCATTTAAATCTTTAATATATATAACTCCCTTCATGGTAAAATCAGGTTCATGTAAGATTACTTTTTTTGTAAAATCGACACCCACAACTATAAATATAATACCATTTCCTGATAATATTCTCCTATCTTTAAGAACCGTATCTTCTATATTTCCCATGCCAATGCCATCAATATAAATAGTCTGTGGGTTTAAATTTCCACTAACCCTGCACTGATTTACATTCATCTTAATAATATCTCCATCTTCTGCAATTATAATATTGTCTTCACCTATCCCTATTGATTTAGCTATTCGTGCATTCTGTATCTTATGTTTATTTTCTCCGTGAACCGGTATAAAATATCTCGGGCTAGCAAGACTTATCATAATTTTTATTTCTTCGCTTGCAGCGTGGCCAGACACGTGAACACCTGAAATAGATTCATAGAAAACATCTGCACCCTGCCTTATTAGCCTGTTGATGGTATTTGATATAGCTTTTTCATTTCCTGGAACCGGGGAAGCAGATATTATTACCATATCGCCTTTCATAATACTCACTCTTTTATGTTCACCGAGCGCCATCCGGTTTAACGCTGAAAGTGGCTCCCCCTGACTACCAGTAGCAAGTATTACTATCTCTTTTAAGGGATAATCATCTATTCTTGTTATTGGAATTATTGTATCCTCAGGAATCTTCAGGTAACCAAGCTCTGAAGAAACCCTGATTGTTTTCAAAATTGATTTTCCAGAAATAGCAACTTTTCTGCCGGACTTTCTGGCAACATCAAGCACCTGTTGTATCCTGTGTATGTGTGATGAAAAAGTAGCAACAATAATTCTTTTCTGCGCTTCCTCAAATTTATCATGCAGGGTTTTTCCAACGTCTTTTTCAGGAAGAGTATAACCAATTTCTTCAGCATTGGTGCTATCACATAAAAGCGCAAGGACTCCTTTACTGCCTGCTTCTGCAATTTTTGAAAATTGGGTTACTTTTTTATCAATTGGTGTAAGATCAAATTTAAAATCTCCAGTATGAACAACTGTTCCGACGTCTGTCTTTATAATCAACCCCACACCATCCGGTATACTGTGATTAACCCTAAAAAATTCTATATGAAACGGCCCTATATCCAGAGGTTTATCAGGGTCTATCTCATTATATTTTATGTTTATTCCATTACCCTGATTATTTAACCCGGCTTTTATCAGACCTATTGTAAGTCTTGTTGCAAATATCGGTACATTTATTTCCTTGAATAGAAAGGGAATACCACCAATATGGTCCTCATGACCGTGTGTAACTATTAATGCTTCTACTTTCTCTTTATTTTTTTTAATATATGAAAAATCCGGTATTATAAAATCAACGCCGGGCATATCATCATCAGGAAACATCAAACCGCAATCAACAATAATAATCCGGTTATCCTTTTCAAAGATCATCATATTCTTGCCGACACCGTTTAATCCTCCAAGCGGTATTAATTTTAAATTAGTTTTCTTTACCATATCTGCTTATTAGCAAAACTCACCTTCTACCTGCTAAATTATTCTTTAAATTATTTTGTGTTTTTTTAAAATCTCTCTAAATGTTTCCAGTTCCTTTTCTTCCATACTGCATAATGGTAATCTGCATGGCCCAACACTTATACCTGCCATGTTTAAAGCTTCTTTAATAGGAACCGGATTTGGAGCAATAAAAATTCCATTGAAAATATCAAGCATTTCAAGATGTATTTTAGCCGCACGGGTATAATCACCCTTCTTAAAAGAGGATATCATCTGCTTTATCTCTCTGCATATAATATGTGAGGCTACACTTATTATCCCATAACCACCAAGCGATAGTACAGGCAGGGTATCACCATCATTGCCGCTGTATACCACAAAATCATTTTCACTATCCCTGATTATTTCTGATATTTGCCTCATGTCACCACTGGCTTCTTTTACACCACAGATATTATCAATTTTTGAAAGCTCCACACAGGTTTTTGAACTTATATTAGATACTGTTCTTGACGGAACATTATAAAGGATTATAGGAATATTTACTTCAGCTGCAATAGCCTCAAAATGCCTGTAAATACCCTGCTGTGAAGGTTTATTGTAATAAGGTGCAACAATCAGAAGGCAGTCCACTCCTATTCTCTCTGCTTCTTTTGATAGTTCTATAGAATGTTTTGTATCATTTGAACCCGTCCCTGCAATAATTTTAACTCTGTCCCCGAAATTATTCTTTGCAAATCTGAATAATTCCAGTTTTTCCCCATCACTAAGAGTTGAACATTCTCCAGTAGAACCGGACAGTAATATTCCATCAGTTCCTTCATTTATAAGATAATCCATTAACTTGCCACAGGACTCAAAATCCACATTATAATTTTTATCAAAAGGTGTAACCATTGCTGTGATTACTTCACCCATATCCAGCATAATACTGCCCTCCTTAAATAAATACTCAATTAAATATCTATCAGCTTATCCAGACCAAAAGTATAATTTTGAATTTTATCGATATTCTTTATAGCGAGAATAACACCCGGGTAAAATGCTGACCTGTCGAGACTATCATGTCTTATTGATAATGTCTGTCCTCTGGCACCAAAAATTATATTCTGGTGAGCCATAAGTCCGGGTAACCTTACACTGTGTATGTGAATACCATCTTTAAATCCACCGCGGCTACCTTCAATAATTTCATTTTCACCTTCTTCCAGACGGGATTCATTAAATTTTTTGCACTGACTTATTTCTTCAACCGAATACAGAGAAGTTCCTGAAGGAGCATCCTTTTTTTTATCATGGTGCATTTCTATTATTTCACAATTATCAAAATATTTTGATATTAATTTAGAAATTTTTATCATAATCACAGCACCTATTGAAAAATTTGGAACTATAAAGGTTTTACTTTTTGCCTTCAAAGATTTCCTTTCAATTGCTGACAGTTCATCTCTACTAAACCCGGTTGTCCCTACTATTATATCTATATTGTTGTCAATCGCCCAGTTTATACTCTCGTAAGCTACATCAGCATTTGTAAAATCAATAATAATATCAGGATTCAGTTTCTTAATGTCATTCCGGCAGTCATATATTCTATATCCTGTTTTCTCTCCTGTTAAAAACTCCCCTATATCCTTACCGGCATTCTTAATATCAAAACCACCTACAAGCTCTATTCCTTCTTCCTTTATTAATTCCTTCGAGATCGAAACACCCATATTACCACAAATTCCAAACATTACTATTTTTTTCATACTGACCTTCCTTATTTTATTTTCCCCATTAACACCAGACTCATCTTATCCAGATTAATATACCTGCTTACAATGTCATCTATATCATTCTTTTGTATATTATCTATTTTCTTTAATACCTCGTTAATAGTCAAAACATTTTTGTCCAGGAGTAAACCTTTACCCAGTCTAAACATCCTTGAACTTATATCTTCAAAACTTAATACAATACCGCCTTTTAAATTTTCTCTGGCAACTAAAAGTTCGGACTCTTTTACTCCATATTTTGAAATATCTTTTATTTCGTTTCTTATAAGTTCCAGTATTCTGTCTGTATTCCCGGGTGACGAAGCCGCATATATTAAAATTACTCCTGTATCAATGTATTGAACATTATTGCTAAAAATTGAATATACAAGTCCCTCTTCTTCCCGGATCTTTTGAAATAATCTACTGCTCATGCTCCCACCCAGAAGATTTGTAAACAGTGAAATAGGGTACCTATCATCACTATCACGTTCGCAGCCCTGACATCCAAAACATATATACACTGAATTAGTTTTGTTACTCGGCACTTTTCTCATTATTTCACTCTGGGGAGGTTTAAGCTTATTAAAAATATTTTTCTCTGTCCCGTTATTAATGTTATCTGTATATCTTTTAACTATATCAACCAGTTTTTCATGTTTAACATTCCCGGCTGCTGAGATCACCATATTTCCTGTATTAAAATTATCATTAAAATACTGTAGTATGATCGATTTATTTATACTTTTTAGCGATTTCCCTGTACCAAGAACCGGCAGGCTAAGAGGATGCCCGTCAAAAATAGCTTTATAGAAGTGATTCATAATATTCTCGGAAGGATTGTCCTCTACCATTTTTATTTCTTCAATTACTACTTTTTTTTCGGTCTTTATATTTTCAGTAAGAAAGGACGGTTCTGTAATTATATCAAATAAAAGTTCTATACAGTTTTCTAAATAAGTATCTATAAAATCAGCATATATGCAACAGTTTTCCTTATCAGTAAATGCATTATATTCGGCACCAATTGAATCAAATTCGATGGCTATATCTCTTGAAGTCCTTTTCTTTGTACCTTTAAAAATAAGATGTTCTATAAGGTGAGTTATCCCGTTGATTTTTTCATTTTCATTTCTGGACCCAACCGGTACCCAGATTCCGAGTGATACAGACCTGAAATGAGGCAAATATTCACTAATTATCTTTACACCATTACTTAATTCAGTTATTTTATACTGATCAAATTTTACACTATTTGTTGATATTATCTCTCTATTAACCTCACACTATTAATGTATTCAGATGATATATATTCAGATGTCAGTTCTTTCCAGCCCTATTTTCTTACTTTTGGAATCAATATTTTCTACTTTAACCAGGACTTTATCGCCGACCTTTAAATAATCCTTAATGTCTTTAATCCTCTTATTTGCAACTTTTGATATATGCAGAAGTCCGTCAACTCCGGGAATTAAGTTAATAAATGCTCCATAGTTTGTTATTCCCACAACAGTTCCCAGAAATTCTTCCCCTACTTTTATATCATCGATACTTTTTAACATTCCCTCTATCTTTTTTCTGGCCATAGCAATATTCTCGTCATTGGAAGAAATAATAGAAACAATACCTTCTCCGTTATAATCGCTTATATCGATTTCATCTAAATTAAATTCCTCTTTTATACTCTTTATATTCTTACCTCCCGGACCGATAATATCACCAATTTTTTCTTTGGGTATTTTAAAAGTAGTAATTTTAGGCGCACACTTTGATAAGGTTGGTCTCGGTTCCGGTATAACTTCCAGCATTTTTTCCAGGATGTATAACCTTCCCTCACGTGCTTTTTCAAGGATTTCTTTTATAATATCAAGGCTAATGCCCTTTGTTTTCATATCCATCTGCAGTGCTGTAATCCCATTTTTTGTCCCGGCAACCTTAAAATCCATATCGCCATAAAAATCTTCTATACCCTGTATGTCCTTTAGTATTACATAATTGTCTGACTTATCATCCTTAATGAGCCCCATTGCTATACCTGAAACAGGATTCAATATAGGAACTCCGGCGTCCATTAAAGCAAGTGTGCTGCCGCATACACTGGCCATAGATGTTGAACCATTGGATTCGAGAATTTCTGACACGAGTCTTAAAACATATGGGAACTTATCTTCATCAGGAATCATTGGTCTTAAAGCCTTTTCAGCCAGCGCACCATGGCCAATTTCTCTTCTTTTGGGACCTCTGAGGGGCCAGGTTTCCCCTACACTGAATGGAGGGAAATTATAGTGATGAATGTATCTTTTAAACTCTTCTTTCCCAAGACTTTCTATTTTTTGAGCCTCTCTTATTGAGCCAAGTGCCAGTATTGTAAGAGCCTGTGTTTTCCCTCTTGTAAAAAGCCCCATTCCATGAGTTGTATCCGGAAATAAACCTACCTCACATTTTATTTCTCTTATATCATCAGGCTTTCTTCCATCGGGTCTTATACCTTTTTCCAGAATTGTTTTCCTTACAAGCTCCCTTTCCAGTTCATTAAAACTCATATCAATGCTTTCACTATCATCTGGAAAATCTTCTTCAAGCTCTTTTTCCACTTCTTCTTTTAAAACTGAAACTCTATCCTGAAAAAATCCTCTTTCTGTACTATCAAGCAGGGCTCTACCCTCATCTTCTTTTGAATACTCTACTATTTCATCCAGAATTCTCTGAATTTTTTCTTCTACAAGCTCCCTTACTCTCTTTTCAACATCAACATTTAATACAAATTTATCTGTTTCTTTCTTATCCTTTCCTGCTATTTCTTTAAATTCCCTTTGAAAAGAAATTATTTTTTTGATTTCATCATGTGCTTTCTCCATAGCTTCAATCACTATCTCTTCAGGAGCTTCCTTTGCACCTGCTTCAACCATTAAAATCGCATCTTCGGTTCCTGCTACTATTATGTCAATAATACTTTCTTCAATTTCACTATATGTTGGATTTACTATCCATTTATCCCCTACCTTACCCATCCTTACAGCACCTACCGGTTCATCAAATGGTATATCTGATATGTATAGCAGTGTTGAAGCACCATTTATTAGAGAAACATCGTAGGGAATATCCTGGTCAAATGATATTACTGTAGCAATTAGCTGCACTTCATTCCTTATATTTTTATCAAATAAAGGCCTGAGCGGTCTATCAGTTAACCTCGCATTAAGTATTGCCTTATCACTTGCTTTGCCTTCTCTTCTAAAGAACCCTCCCGGTATTTTCCCTGCTGCATACATCCTCTCTTCGACATCTACAACAAGCGGGAAAAAATCTACAGCTTCAACCGGGTTTTTATTCATTACAGCAGTAATAAGCACACCATTTCCACCAAATTTTACCAGGATAGAATTGGCCTGTCTGGCCATCTTTCCAGTGGAAACAGTCATTTTCTTTCCACGAATATCAATTTCATAACTTTTTTCCATCTATTATCAAAATGCTCCTTTAAATTATAATTTAAACTCCGGATTAAAATATTTTAAAAGGTTTCCCTGTTGGCTCAGGTATAACCTTATTTTCGCAATCCAAGTTCTTTTATTACTTTTTTATATCTGTTTATGTCATTATTCTTTAAGTATGTAAGAAGCTTTTTTCTTTTTCCAACCATAATAACAAGCCCTCTTCTTGAATGATTATCCTTTTTATTCACCTTCAAATGTTCATTAAGCCTGTTTATTTTTTTAGTTAAAATAGCTATCTGAACTTCGGAGGAACCGGTATCATTCTCATGAACTTTGAACTTGTCAATTATTTTCTTTTTCTCTTCCTTTACTAAAGCCAATTTCCTCACCTCCTAAAATTTCCGTAGTATAATTTATCATAACTGTATACTAATTACAATTTAATCCATTTTTTAGTTTCCTGATCGCCCATGGTATTAAGTTGTATGCAGTATTAAATATATATAAAATAATTTTACCACTATAGAGCGTTTCTCTCTACCCTGTATGACAGGACGGCACTTATTTCTGCTAAGTTTTATCTATTTACTAAATTTTATCTGAATTAAATTTAATTTTAAAATATTTTAATGCATATTCAATATCAAGCTTTATACGTTTCACCAATTCATCTTTGTCATCAAATACCATTTCATCCCTTAACTTCTCTAAAAAAGTGATTCTAATTTTTTTATTATATATATTACCACTGAAATTCAGCAAATAAACTTCGATTCGCTTTCCTGATTCTTTAAATGTAGGGTTATCTCCAACATTAATCACAGCTGGAAATATTTTTTCTTCTTCATCAATAAAAACTTTGCCGAGATAAACACCATCAGCAGGTATTACATATAACTCACATATATCAATATTTGCAGTTGGAAATCCAAGCAGTCTTCCTCTGCCTGCACCCTTTGTAACAACTCCATCGATCTGTGGATTTCTTCCCAGTAGATTTGATACCTCTCTTATCCTGCCTTCAGAATAATATCTCCTTATAGCTGTGCTTGATACTATTTTACCCTTTACCTTTAGTAGAGGTACTACATTTACTTTAACACAGTAAGACTTTAAAAAATTTTTAAGAAACGACACATCTCCTGCAGCCTGGTAACCAAAACGAAAACCCTCACCCACAAAAATTTCTCTTATACGAAGTTTGTTTACAAGAATATCCCTGCAGAACTGTTCAGGAGTTAATTTTAAAAAATCTGGATTGTTATCAGCAATTATTATACAGTCAACACCCATGGCATCTATAATTTTAATTTTTTCTTCGAAAGGAATTATAAGCTTTTTAAATGTATCATTTCTAACTACATTAACCGGTGGTCTGTTAAAAGTTAAAACCATGCTGCTACAGTTCACCGCTCTTGCTCTATCAGCACAGTCATTTATTATTTTTTTGTGGCCGAGATGAACACCATCAAAAAACCCTATAACCACTATAGAATTCTTGAACTTAAAATTTTCTTCATCTATCTTTTCTAAATCCAATAGCTCCGCCAATTATCTGCCGGCTCCCTTTTAAAAAATTAAATTTTTAATGGAACAAATAAATATTAAACTTTTTAATCCACTCCATCACCAAAAGCTATTATACTTTTTGTTAGTTCTTGTTTTATTTCAACCATATTCTTAACCCTATCACCTGCATCATCACCTGTATCACAAAATATTTTTTCACTTATAATTTCATGCACCGCAAGCAGGTTTGCGTTGCTATCCAGTATATTAACAAAACTCCCCTTTTTAAATAAACCGCCTGTATTACCAGTCAATCTCTTTTCTATCATTTCCTCTGTAACAGGGCATCCATTTTTAATAGAATTTATGTATCTATTCTTTACATAAATATTCTCCATTTTTTCCGATAATCTTTCCAGAGGTACTATATATGGAGCTGGCTTCATATATTCTTCTACAGAAATATGACCCTCAAGCACATTCCTTATAAAATCCTCTACACTGATACTATCTTCCAGTTTATAATCGTTAATCGATGTTCTTTTTAACTCTTTTAAAGAAGCTCCTGTTCCGAGCAAACCACCGATATCATAGGCCAGTGATCTTATATATGTACCGGAACTGCAGTTTATTTTTATTTCGACTAAATCCTTTTCAATAGAGATAAGCTCAAGATTATAAATATTTACTATTTTTGGTTCTAACTCTAACCTGTGTCCCTTCCTTGCCAGCCTGTAGGAAGGACTCCCTTTATATTTTACTGCTGAATACACCGGTGGTATCTGTTTTATTTTACCTTTAAACTTATTAAGAGCATTTAATACTTTGTCTTTATCTATATCCTCAACTTTCTTCTCAACCAGAATCTTTCCACTGAGATCCCATGTATCTGTAACCACTCCCAGCTTTAGCTGTGCAATATATTCCTTATTTAAAGTTAAAAAATATTTGAATAATTTAGTGGCTTTATTTATTAATATAATAAGCAGACCTTCTGCTGCAGGGTCCAGAGTTCCTGCATGGCCAATTTTTTTTAAAAAAAAACTTTTTTTAACTTCCGTATAACATCATAAGACGTTACAGCCGGTGGTTTATTTATTAATAAAATACCGTCAAAATCCTTTAGATAATCTGACTTACAGCTTCTATCCATTGTCTATGCTTTCCTTAACTGAATTTTTTAAATTATTTATTACAGTTCTCAGGCTTCCTCTATCAGCATATGCAGAAGCCATTTTGTGTCCCCCACCATTAAATTTACTTGCAATCGTGAAAAGATCAATGTTGCTATCAGAGGTTCTAAGACTAATTTTAAAGCACCTTTTCCCGGTCTGTTTAATTAAAGCAGCGACTCTTACTTTCTCTGCGCTTCTCAGTAAATTAATGATCTCATCCTGGGCAGAAAAAGGTAAATTTAATTTTTTAAAATCTTTCTGCAAAACATAGGAATATATAAGACCGGTAGAAGGCACGAACTCAATTCTCTGAAAAACAATCTGTATCAGCTTAAATCTCTCCAGAGGCTCACTCTCATATATATATTTACTTATCTTAGAAGGATTTACATTAAATTTAAGCAATTCACTTACTGCTTTATGAACATCAGAATTTGTATTGCTGTATTGAAATTTTCCTGTATCAGTCAGTATTCCAACATAAATGCCCTCAGCTATTATATCATCCATCAGACCCGGGTAATTGCAAGATATAAGTTCATACAAAATCTCTGCAGTTGCTGATTTTTCTATATCCACAACATTCAGGTTACCAAAATTGGTATTATTATAATGATGGTCAATGTTTACTATATATTTAAAATTATCTTTTAATTCTTTAAAATCCAGATTCATTCTGTACTCATCAGCACAATCAAGACAGAAACATATATATTGCCCATTATTATCAGATTCTTTTATTTTCTCAAAGTTTTTACAAATCCTGTCAATATGGGGTAGAAATTTATATTGATAGGGGATTTCACAGTTGCAAACAGGCAGTACTTCCTTCTTGAGTAGAATTAGTAACTGATAAAGTGCTATCTGTGAACCTAATGAATCACCATCGGGACAATCGTGGGTTATAATTACAAATTTATTATTAGTATCTATAATTTTTGATATCTGACTGTATAAATTATTTACATCCAATTATACTAACCTGCTTGCTGCCTCTTGTCTTTTTCCAGATCATCAAGTATTTTTGATACCCTTATACCGGTGTCTATGGATTTATCATATAAAAACTTTATGCTGGGCACACTCCTGAGCTTTAATCTCTGTTGTAGATTTCTCTTTATAAATCCCTTACAACTATTCAGGCCTTCAAAACTTCTTTTGATCTCATCTTCATCGCCCATTATGCTTATAAAAACATCCAGCCACTTAAAATCTACTGATAATTCCGCACCGGTAACAGTCACAAACCCTATTCTTGGATCATTTACTTTTGTATTAATTATAAAACTGATTTCCCTTTTTATATCTATCTCGGCTTTTTTTATTCTATCCACTTTAAACACCACCAGCCTTATATCATTTCGACATATTATTTTTCCTCAAAAAATTCAAGCATGTCTCCGATGTTAATATCCTGAAAATTTTCTATTCTTATTCCACATTCATATCCTGACGTAACTTTTTTCACATCTTCCTTAAAGCGATGCAGGGTTGCAATCTTTCCTTCAAAAATCACATTTCCATCTCTTATTACATTTACTAAATTACCTCTTTCAACTTCACCTTCAAGAATATAAGAACCTGCAATTACTCCAACTTTTGGTAACTTAAATGTTTCTCTCACTTCAGCCTTACCCTTGCTGACTTTCTTCACTTCAGGTTTTAATAATCCTTTAAAGGCAAGCGTAATATCATCGATTAATTTATAGATGATATCATATGTCCTTACTTCTACGCCTTCTTTTTTATATAATTGTTCTGCGCTTCTGGTTAATGATACTCCAAAGCCAATTACTATAGCATTTGAGGCTACAGCAAGCATGATATCACTTTCTGTTATCGCACCTATCGCTTTATGTATTATTTCAATTTTAACCTTTTCTTCTTTTATATCGTCAAGTGATTTTACTAATGCATCAAGTGAGCCCTGGGAATCTGCTTTAAGGATTATTTTTAATTTTATCAATTCATTCTCTTTTGACAGCTCTGATAACTTTTCCAGGGTTAATGTTCTCCTAGAATCAGCTATTTTCATCATTTTTCTTTCATATTCTTTTCTTTGCAGAAGCTCTTTAGCCGATTTTTCATCTTTAACAACAAATAATTTATCACCGGCTTTCGGAACTGAAGGAAAACCTGTAATTTCTACAGGCTGGGATAAAATTGCTTCTTTAATCGAGTTTCCATATTCATCTCTTATTGACCTTACCCTGCCAAATGAATTACCGGTAATAAAAGAATCGCCAACTTTTATTTTACCCCTTTTTACTATTACTGTTCCTGCAGGACCCATACTTTTATCCAGTCTTGATTCAATTATAATTCCCGTTCCCATAGAATCAGGGTTACCCTTTATTTCATTTAAATCTGCAACAAGCAGAATCATTTCAAGAAATTCTTCAAGATTAATCTTTTTCTTGGCAGAGATTTCTATACAAATGGTATCTCCGCCCCATTCTTCAGGAACAAGATCATATTCGGTAAGACCTTTTTTTATTTTTTCTGGATCTGCATCCGGCAGGTCTATTTTATTTATAGCAATAATAATTGGAACGCCGGCTTCCTTTGCATGATTTATTGCTTCAACTGTCTGGGGCATGATTCCATCATTTGCAGCTATAACAATTACTGCAATATCTGTAACCCTGGCACCTCTTGCTCTGATGGAAGTGAAAGCTTCGTGACCCGGCGTATCTATAAAAGTAATTTTTCTATTCTTATATTCAACCTGATAGGCACCTATTCTCTGTGTTATCCCCCCATGCTCACTTATCGCTACATTTGTTTCCCTTATAACATCAAGTAAAGTTGTTTTGCCGTGGTCCACATGCCCCATTACAGTTACAATTGGTGGTCTGGGTTTTAGCTCTTCCTCAGCGTCTTCATAAACTTCATCTAACCTGTCATCAAAGCCAACAATATGATACTTAAAATTATATTCCTGTGATAAAAATTCTATTAAATCTCTACTCAGCGACTGGTTTATATTAACAACCTCGCCCATGTTAAATAATAACTCAATTATTTCATGTGAGGGCACATTTATCTTTTCTGATAATTTTTTTATGGTTATACCTTCCGATAACTCGATTACCTTTTTTATTTCAGGCCGCTTCTTTAAATCTTTTTCAAAACCTTCCTGCCGCTCTTTTAATACTTTTTTACTTTTTGTTTTATCTTGTGATGCTTTCTTTTTCTTAACCGGTCTTACTTTCAGTCTTCCCTCTTTTTCTTCTTTATCAAGTTCTCTGTCAATTACACTCTTTATACTTAACTTTTTTTCTTTTTCCCAATCTGTTTTCGCTTTTAGTTTAGCTTCAGTTTTTTGAGGTTTTTCCCTTTCAGACATCACAATCTCTTCTACTTTCTCAGCTTTCTCTGTTTTTGTCTTTACGGTAGCAGCATCCAGAGCCTCGCTATCTGTACTTCTCAATATCGCTCTTCCGGAAGTTGTAGCTGAGGTTTTTTTCTCCTTTATATGACTTGTCTTTTCCTTTTTAGTTGTATTATTTTTACTTTTTTCTTTATTTCCACTCATAGCTTTAACAATCACACTACTTTGTTAACCGCTTTTATTTTTTATACAGCCCAGAATAATAATTTTTCTGTCTCTATTAACTAATTATGCCAGATTACCATCTATCAAACCTTCTCTATATCTTCTCCTTTGCTCTTCAATCTTTCTTTTCTCGCTTCTTCAAGTTCTTCTTCAAACTGATTTTCACTCTTTATATCAATTTTCCAGCCCGTAAGCTTCGCTGCCAGCCTTGCATTCTGACCTTCTCTACCTATTGCCAGAGAAAGCTGTTCGCTGGAAACCACAACAAGTGCAAATTTGTTTTCGTCATCGGTAAGCACTTTTAAAACTCTTGCCGGACTGAGCGCATTTTTAATAAAAGTTACAATATCCTCACTATATTCTACTATATCTATTTTTTCTCCGCCTAATTCATCCACAATCATTTTAACACGTGAACCTTTAGGTCCAACACAGGCCCCAACAGGGTCTACATTCTTTTCATTTGACTTTACTGCTATTTTTGTCCTGTAACCTGCCTCTCTGGCAATGCTTTTAATTTCAACAATACCTTCATAAATCTCAGGAACCTCCAGTTCAAAAAGCTTCTTTATCAAACCCGTATGTGTCCTTGATACTATCACCTGGGGTCCCTTTGTTGTTTTTCTAACGTCAGAAATATAGCATTTTATCCTTTCTCCATGTTTATACTTCTCCCCGGGAACCTGTTCACCTGGTGGTAGCAGTGCTTCTACTTTGCCTAAATCTACAAGCGTGAATCTAGCATCACTCTGTTGTATGATTCCTGTTACCATATCCCCAACTCTATCCTTGAATTCATCATACATAACTTCCCGCTCAGCCTCCTTGATTCTTTGTCTTATTACCTGTTTGGCTGTCTGCGCTGCTATTCTGCCAAAATTATCCGGAGTAACTTCTATTTCAGTATTCTCGCTATTCTCTCCTCCGGCTTCACCACTGCTCTCGTCTTTATCCAGAATTTTAAATACTTTTATTTCGCCTGTTTTCAAATTTATATCAACCCTGCAATCATAATCCACCTGATAGTTCTTTTTATAGGCTGAAACAAAGGCAACCTCAAGAGCCTCTATTATAGTATCCAGTTTTATACCTTTTTCTTTTTCTAACTCTACCAGTGCTGTAATTAAATTTTTATTCAAATTTATCACCTGTATGTAACAGAATTTAAACTAAAAAATAGTGGGTCTCACCCACTATTTTTTAACTAATTTCAATAAAATTTATTAAAAAGTATATCATAATTTTAAAAAATTACAATCAGTATAATCGGTCCGGGACAGGTTATGTCTTACAAATTTCTATTTAAAAATCTGGTTCATGCATAAATGCACAAACGTACAGCAAATTATATTGATGCCATATAAATGCCATATAATAATTTTAATTTATATATTTAAGGAGACATTCTGAAAGTTGCTCATCAGATATCATTTAAAGTGACAGAAAACAGTTTGTTGTAACCATTATCCTTATTAAATAGTCTGTAGAATCCAGGCAAAATTTATTATCTAAAAATTAACTGCTAGAAATAGAAAGCTAAAGATAGAGCAAGAGAGTCATAGTTCAGGATTGTTATCTTAATAGTTCAATAGCATATCTTTTAAACCTGTATATCGTTTTTCGACGACATTTCTGTTAACAGCCATCCCTATAGCTTTTTTGCTTCCAACTATTATAACCAGTTCTTTTGCTCTTGTAATAGCTGTGTAAAGTAAATTCCTCTGCAGTAGCATATAGTGAGATGTAAGAAGTGGTATTATAACACATTTAAACTCAGAGCCCTGGGATTTATGAATTGATATAGCATATGACAGGCTTATCTCATCAAGCTCAAAAAAATTATAAGTAACAATTTTACCATCAAAATCTACGCTGACTTCTTCTACCTCCATATTTATATTATTTATAATCCCTATATCTCCATTGTAAATATCTTTCTCGTAATTATTTTTTAACTGGATAACTTTATCTCCCGGTCTGTACTGTATTGAACCTTTTATAACTTTTTTATCGTTGTTATTGAAATTCAAAACATTCTGAATCTGCAGGTTAAGGTTATCCACACCCACAATTCCCTTATTTGTTGGAACCAGAACCTGAACATCGTAAAGCGGGTCATAGTTAAAACTTCCGGGTATTCTTTTTGTCAGTAATTCCAGTATAAGTTCGACCACTTTTTCAGGTTCATTTTTTTCAATAAAGAAAAAATCATTGTTTTTTGGTTTACCAATAAACGGAAACTCACCATCTCTTACTTTATGAGCATTATATATAATTAGACTTTCACCTTCCTGTCTGTATATTTTTTTTAATCTTATTACAGGGATTTCCCTGGAGTTTATCATATCGCTCAGAACATTTCCCGGCCCAACTGAAGGTAGCTGATCTGTATCACCAACAAAAATTATTCGTGTTTCCGGTCTAATAGCTAAAAGCAAATCCTTCATCAACCTTATATCAATCATTGAAGCTTCATCAATTATTATGACATCAGCATCGATGGGCTCCTTTTCGTTTTTAAGAAACTTATGTAATTTTGGGTTATAGTTAAGAAGTCTGTGGATTGTCCTGGCTTCTTTTCCCGTAGTTTCATACAGCCTCTTTGAAGCTCTTCCTGTCGGTGCACCTAAAAGTATGCTTTTATTTTCTTTCTCAAAAATTTTTATAATAAAATTCAGTATTGTGCTTTTTCCTGTTCCCGGACCACCTGTTATAATAAGTATTTTTTCTGTTACTGCTTTCTCTATAGCTTTAATCTGCATATAGTCCAGTATTATTTTTTCTTCTGCTGATATTTTTTCTATCAACCTGGCTACATTTTCCTTTTTACCTTCTATCTCTCTCCAATTTAAATCATTTAAAATTTCAAGAATTTTTTTGCTAACATATTTCTCAGCATCGTAAGTATTCTTGAGATATATTTTCTTTTCACCATTTCCTATAACTACTATTTTGTCTTCTTTTTCAAGCTCAGCCAGAGCTCTTACCAGTTTTCCTACCTCTACATCAAGAAAAATACCAGCTCGTTCTATAAGCTCCTCATATGGATAGTAACAATGACCTGCATCCTCTGCTTCGCTTAATACATAGACCAGTCCTGCTTTTATCCTGAAAAGCGAATCTTTTTCAATTCCGGAATTTAATGCTATTTTATCAGCGATTTTAAAACCTATTCCTGATATATCCTCTGATAATCTGTAAGGATTTGCCTTTACAACATTTATAGAATTATCACCATATTGATTATAAATCTTCAGCGCATAATTCCTGCTTATTCCAATTGACTGCAAAAAAATCATGGCATCTCTTATGTCCCTGTGTTTTTTCCATGACTTAAGAATCAGTTTAATCCTTTCTTTTCCGATGCCATCCACTTCGCTTAACTTCAGGGGCTCTTCATCCAGTATTTTCAGAGTTTCGTATCCAAAATGAGAAACAATCCTTTCTGCCATTACCGGCCCGATTCCTTTTATAAGACCTGAACCCAGATATTTTTTTATCCCATTGAGTGTAAGTGGCTGGGATGTCTGAATGCTTTCGATTTCAAATTGCTTTCCATAATTTTTATTCATAACCCATTTCCCGGTTATATCCAGACTTTCCCCACATTGAACTTCAAAAGCATTGCCGACAATTGTCACAAGACTTCCGTCTCCTGTCCTTACTTTCCCGACCAGAAATCCAGTTTCAGAGTTTTTAAAAACTATTTTTTCCAGAACTCCATTTATTTTATAGCTCTGTTTTACCATTTTGAGATTAATTGAGGTTATTTTCAGATTTGAATTTCTTTATGAATTCAGGAATTAAATCTTCCCTTAGTTCAATTTTATCTCCACTTTTCCTGAATTCTACATCAATTGTTTTTTTATTTAGAAATTTTTTCCCCAGGATAAATTTAACAGGTATTCCTATTAAATCAGAATCTTTAAATTTTATCCCTGCACTAATATCTCTATCATCATAAAGAACTTCAACATCCAGCTCTTTTAAAGTTCTATAGATTCTATTGCCTTCATGTGACAACTTCTCATCTTTTGTTGTAGTGACAATAAGACTAATGGTAAAAGGAGCTATAGAAACAGGCCATATTATTCCTCTGCCATCATGTAATTGCTCTATAGCAGCTGCCATCAGACGTGTTATACCCACTCCATAACAACCCATAACCAGGGGTTTAAGTTTTCCATCCACATCAAGAAATTTTGCTTCCAGCTTTTCACTATATCTGGTACCCAGCTTAAAAATATGTCCGATTTCAATACCTTTTTCAAACTCAAGTCTCTCTCCACAGCTAATACATCTATCGCCAGGCATAGAATAGGCAAAATCACCACGATGCTTTACTGTAAAATCACGGGGATAATTAACATTTAAAAGATGATAATCTTTTTTATTTGCCCCGGCTATATAATTAACTCCACTTTTTATTGAATTATCCATATATATATCTATTTCATTATCCAGACCTACCGGACCAAGATACCCGATGGTAAGATCTGATTTTTCTTCTGAATTTTCAAGTAAATTCAGGCTCTTTCCTGCATATGTGGCAGCTTTTTTAATATTTAATTCTCTATCTCCACTTAAAAGAAAGGCATATATTTTGCCAGTTTCATCTTTTAGAAGAACAGTTTTTATAATTTTTCCGGTATCCACATTTAAAAATTTTGATAGGCTTTCTATATCGATGATACCAGGAGTGTAAACCTCTTTTACAGCATTCTCTTCATATAACTTTTTGTCTGAAGTAGCGCTGTTTTTATGCTCTTCAATATCTGGAGGAACTGATTCTGACAATTCATAATTTGCAGAGTAACCACATTTTGGGCAAAAAACCACTTTCTCTTCTCCATTATCAGCAAGCACTATAAATTCATGGGATAATTTTCCACCAATTAGACCCGTATCTGCGATTACTACCCTGTATTCAAGCCCTATTCTTTCCAGTATCCTGCAGTATGCATCATGCATCTTATTGTAAATGATTTCAAGGTCATCATTATCTCTGCTAAAACTATAGGCATCCTTCATAATAAATTCACGTGCCCTCAATAGACCATATCTCGGTCTCATCTCATCTCTAAACTTTGTCTGTATTTGATAGAGGTTTATCGGAAGGTCTTTATAAGATTTTATATCCAGATGTGCAAGATATGTAGTTAGCTCTTCATGCGTTGGCCCCAGACAAAAATCTCTTTTATTCCTGTCCTTTAATCTAAATAACTCCGGTCCATATTCATTCCATCTTCCTGATTTTTCCCATAATATAGAAGGCTGAATAACAGGTAGAAACACCTCAATAGCACCGGCTCTGTTCATCTCCTGTCTTACTATTTCCTCTATTTTTTTTAACACCCTGACCCCCAGGGGTAAAAAAGAATAAATGCCCGCTGCAATTTTCCTTATAAGACCAGCTCTTATACAGAGCGAGTGACTGGGGATTTCTGCTTCCCCGGGTGATTCTTTTAAAGTAGGAATAAAAAAATTAGAATACCTCAATAAACTCTCCCTTTTAAAAATTATTTAAATTCATCTAAATTATCTTTTTTAGCTCTTTTTCAAAACTTTTCAATGCATCTTTTTTATCGACTCTATCAATTACTCTCCCCTTTAAAAAAATTGCTGCTTTATCTTTACCAAAAGCTACCCCTATATCAGCCTCTTTTGCTTCACCGGGTCCGTTTACAATGCAGCCCATTACAGCAACTTTTAAATTTTTCTTAATACCAGAAGTTGATTTTTCGATTTCATGTACAAACTGCTGGAAGCCTTTCGCAGTTCTCCCGCATGTTGGACATGATATAATATCCACTCCAGCTTTTCTTAAATTTAAACTATTAAGAATTGTATATCCAGCTTTTACCTCATCTGCTGAATTACCCGTTAGTGAAACTCTTATAGTATCTCCTATTCCTTTATATAATAAAATACCCATACCAACAGCAGACTTTATACTGCCGCTAAAAATAGGCCCGGCTTCAGTTACACCCAGATGAAGTGGATAATCAACTTTCTCTGATATTTTTTCATATACATATATAGTGTCCAGCACTGATGACGCTTTTGCGGATAACTTAAAATTATAAAATTTTAAACTTTCTAAAAGTCTGACGTATTCAAGTGAACTTTCAATCATAGAGGCCGCTATATTCCCCCTGTTTCTTTTCAATACTTTTTTGTCTATTGAACCTGAGTTTACACCAATTCTTACAACTATATTTTTTTTGCGTGCTTTATCTATAATCTCAGAAACCCGGTCATAGCCTCCGATATTACCCGGATTTATCCTTATACCATCAACACCTGCACTTATACATTCCAGCGCAATTCTGTAATCAAACTGGATATCAGCAATTACCGGTACTGTAAAAATTTTTTCATCAATAAGATTTTTAAGAAAATGTATAGACTTAATGTCAGGTACAGCTATTCTTATAAGTTCACACCCACACTCTATTAAATTTTTTATTTCAGTCCTTATGCTGTTCAGGTTTCCCAGTTTTGATTTAGTCATTGATTGAACAATAATAGGATTGTTGCCGCCTATTTTTATTTTCCCGGCTTTTATTTCCCTGGTTTTTTTCCTATTTATCACCATAACAAAAATTGATTACAGGTTCATAATATTAAAGGGGCTGATTATATCTAATATAAAAGCAATAATAACTAAAGAAATTAAAATAAAAGACCCGATATAATTAGCAATCTCAATAACTTTTGTTGAAACAGGTTTTCTTCTTAATGATTCAACTATAATTAATATAATATTACCACCATCCAGGGGAAGGATAGGAATCAGATTTCCATAACCCAGTAAAAGCGAAACAAAAGCAACAAAAAATATAAAATTTTGTATCCCCATTGAGACCGATTGCTGGAATATACTTACTATACCTATTGGTGAGACAGGTCTGGCTTCGCTAAGCGGTATTTCGCCGGTAAATAGCATCCCGAATAACTTTACATATGTAACTGTAATATCCCATATAATTTTAAAACTTTCCTTTATTGTCCCGATAAATCCTAATTTCTCTGCCCTGTATCCCGGAGATATTCCAAGATATCCCTCTCCATCCTTGTTATCCAGTCTAACTTTTATTTGTATCTCACTATCCCCACGTTTGACTGTATAGGTCACTTCCTCGCCAGGAAATTTTTTCGTCATAGTTGAAAAATCATCCCAGCTTTCTATGGGCTGGCCGTTCAGTGCGATTACTTCATCGCCAATTTTAAAACCCGCGGTTTCAGCTGGTGCACCTGGCTGGATATACTCTATAACTGTTGACGGAACCCATACACCCATACTTAAAAAAATTATTACCAGCAGTATTGCGAAAATTACATTAAATCCAGCTCCCCCGATTATAACCAGGAATTTTTTATAGAAAGGCTTGTTATAGAAAGCTTTATCCTCCATCTCTGGAGGTATATATTCACTCCTGTCCATACCCAGTATTTTATTATAACCCCCAAGCGGTATAGCAGATACGCCATAATTGGTGCCGCTCCTATCCTTAAATTTAAAAATCTTAGGTCCAAATCCGATAAAAAACTCTTCAACATGTATTCTGCCAAGTTTAGCCATTGAGAAATGCCCTAACTCATGAACAAATACTATAAGGGATAGACCAATTATCGCCAGGACATACTGTAGGATGATGATTAAAATCTGCATAGGAATTACACCCTGCCAAATCTTCTTTTTCTCTGTTGATAATAATATATAGCCTTAAGAAAACCAGATCTATCAAAATCAGGCCACAGTGTTTTAACAAAATAGAACTCAGTGTATGCTATTTGCCATAATAGAAAATTACTTATCCTGTATTCACCGCCTGTTCTTATTAAAAAATCAGGGTCAGGGCAATTTCCTGTATATAAAAAATTACCAAAATTTACTTCATTTATTTTCTCAATATCAATATTTTTTTTAAGAACCTCTTTATGTATTTTCTTTATTGCCTCTATAATTTCCTGCCTGCCACCATAATTAAATGCAATATTTAAGATAAGTTTATTGTTACATGAAGTCTTTTTTTCTGCATCTTCAAAAGCTTCCAGTACATAATCAGGCACCCCTTCTCTTTTACCTATAAGTTTCACTCTTATTCCATTTTTTTGTATCGAGTTTAACTCTTCCCCCAGCTTTTCCACAAAGAGGCTAAAAAGAAAATCTATCTCATCCTGTGGTCTCTGCCAGTTTTCGGTTGAGAAAGAATATACAGTCAAAAATTTTATTCCCAGCTCAATGCTTACACCGATTATTTCTTTCAGGGTTTCAGCACCTTCACTGTGACCGGCGGAACGGGGAAGTTTTCTTTTTAGTGCCCACCTGCCATTGCCATCCATAATTATAGCTACATGTTCCGGAATATTATTCTTTATTAATTCTTTAACAGTTGGACTTTTTATAGAAGAAAAAAAAGATGAAACTAAATTCAAAGTGCTACTGCTTACACCTCCATAATTTCTTTTTCCTTTTGCGATAAAGAAATATTTATCCTGTCTATAAACTCATCGGTAATTTCCTGAACCTTCTTTTGATAATTTATAAGATCATCTTCAGTTATCTCGCCTTCGCTCTCTAATTTTTTAAATTCATCATTTATTTCTCTTCTAATATTTCTTATAGCTATCCTGCCATCCTCCGCGATCCTTTTAACCAGCCTTGTTAATTCAATTCTTCTCTCTTCATTTAATTGAGGTATATTAAGTCTAATCACTTTTCCATCATTTGATGGATTGATACCGAGGCCAGATCTAAGTATCTGGTTTTCAATCTCTTTTAAAAACCCGGGTTCATATGGAGTAATTAATATAACTCTTGGCTCGGGTATGCTTATACTGGCTATATATTTAAGCATGGTTTTAGTACCATAGTAATCAATATAAATATTATCAAGTAGTGCTGCAGATGCTCTTCCTGTTCTTATAGTACCGAATTCGTGCTGAATTTTCTCCAATGATTGACTCATCTTCCTTCTAGCTTCATTAAGCAGCATATCTTTCATTTCTTACTCCTTTGATACAATGGTGCCAATCCTTTTACCCATTATTACTCCTTTGATATTACCCGGCCGGGTAATATCAAAAACTATAATTGGTAAATTATTTTCCATACATAAAGAGGTAGCAGTAGAATCCATTACCCTTAGATTCATTTTTAATATGTCAAGAAAATTCAATTTTTCAAATTTTTTTGCATCTTTATACTTCAAAGGGTCTTTATCATATATACCATCCACCTTTGTTGCTTTAAATATTATTTCAGCTTCTATTTCCAGCGCCCTCAACGCAGCTGCAGTATCAGTGGTAAAATATGGATTACCCGTACCTCCAGCAAATATCACTACTCTTTTCTTCTCAAGATGTCTTACAGCTCTCCTTCTTATAAATGGTTCTGCAATTTCCTGCATTGATATTGCTGTCTGAACCCTTGTAACTACTCCAATTTTTTCAAGTGCATTTTGAAGACCCAGTGCATTCATAACCGTAGCAAGCATTCCAATGTAATCTGCAGTGGTCCTATCCATCCCATTTTCGCTGGCCGACACACCACGCCAGAAATTTCCTCCCCCTATCACCACTGCCACTTCAACACCAAGTTCTACTACTTCCCTGATCTCACCTGATATGTCATTTATAACCCGCGGGTCTATTCCATATTCCAGATTTCCCATTAATGCTTCTCCGCTGATTTTAAGCAAAACTCTTTTATATTTTAATTTATCCATATATCTTTTACTTATCCCGTCGGGTTAAAATTTTAAATGATAATTTATTTATCTTCCTCACCCAGAACATATCTTTCAAATCTTCTTACTACTATATTCTCGCCAATTTTAGCTATGTTACTTTTAACGAGGCCTTCTACTGTTATATCATTATCCTTTATAAATGGTTGTTCGAGCAAGCAGTTTTCCTCAAAAAATTTATTAATCTTTCCTTCTGCAATTCTGTCAACTATGCTTTCGGGTTTTCCTTCATTTAAAGCCTGCTTTCTATATAACTCTTTTTCCTCCTCAATTTTTTCCGGAGGAACATCTTCTCTTGAAACATACAGCGGTGCTGCCGCTGCAATATGAAGTGCAATATCATGAACCAGGTTTTTAAACATTTCATTTCTTGCTACAAAATCAGTTTCACAATTAACTTCAACTAAAACACCGATCCTTGAACCCGGATGTATATATGCATCAATGAGACCCTCCTTTGCTGCTCTAAAAGCTTTTTTTGAAGCTTCAGCCAGCCCTTTTTCCTTTAATATTTCTTCTGCTCTTTTTATATCTCCGTTACTTTCAATCAGAGCTTTTTTACAATCCATCATTCCAGCATTACTTTTCTCACGCAACTTTTTAACCAGCTCAGCTTTAATTTCCATTTCTCATACCTCCTAAATCAATCCCTAAACCCATACATCGTCTTCAGGCAAATCTTCAAGTTCGTCTTCCGACTTTAATTTTTCCATCTCTTTTGCTTCTTTTTCTTCGGGGCTCTTCTCGATTTTAATTTTTTGTTCTTTTCCCTTCATAACTGCATCACATATTACACTGGTTATCAGACTGCAGGAACGAATCGCATCATCATTTCCAGGAATAACAAAATCGATTAGATCAGGGTCACAATTTGTGTCAGTTATCGCCACTATTGGTATTCCCAGTTTTCTTGCTTCTTTTACAGCAATTATTTCTTTGTTAGGATCAATAATATAGAGAACATCAGGAAGCTTTTTCATATTTCTAATGCCACCGATGTTAAAAAGAAGTTTTTCATATTCTTTTTTTATCCTCTGGACTTCCTTTTTTGGTAGTTTCTCGAAGACACCTGATTTTTCCATATCCTCTATTGCATCCATTCTTTTTGCTCTCTTGCTTATAGTCTCGAAATTAGTAAGAGTTCCACCAAGCCATCTGTTTTTAACATACGGCATTTCGCATTTAGTTGCATATAATTCTATAATATCCTGTATCTGCTTTTTTGTTCCAACAAATAATACCACTCCTCCATTGCTTACTACATCCTTAACATACTCGTAAGCCTCTATTAGCAGTCTCTCCGTTTCCTGCAGATCAATAATATATATACCATTCTTGTCCGTGTATATATATTTTTTCATTTTTGGATTCCACTTTTTGGTCTGATGGCCGAAATGAACTCCTACTTCAAGGAGTTGCTTTATTGTTATGATACTCAAAATTATACCTCCTGTTTTTTATGGTTTTTCCTCCATCGCTTTAACAACCTGTTTCTTCACCACATTACCACAAGCGATGTGTGTAATTTCAACGCTAAAGTTTAGCATAATACATATTTTTCATCAAATTATCAAATAAAAAAATTGCCTGTTGTAAAATTAAAAACTATTTTTATTCTATTTTTATGCCTTTTATGCCCTCGGATGAAATTTTTTATAATCTCTCTTTAGTTTCTTAATATTTAAGTGTGAGTATATCTGTGTAGTGGATATATTTTCATGGCCAAGTAGTTCCTGAATTTCCCGTATGCCAGCCCCTTCCTGAAGTAAGTGGGTCGCAAAGCTATGCCTGATACTGTGCGGAGTAATATTCTTATCTATATCTGCTTTTTTCACATATTTTTTAACTATAGTTCTTATACTGCGTGACGAGAGTTTCCTGCCAGATTTATTTAAAAAAAAGTGATTATCACTTATATTCTTATCTTTTTTCGAATGAATCAACCTGTTTCTTACTTCCATATAATTATTTACCCAGTAAACTGCAGAACTATTTAAATAAACAAATCTCTGCTTTCTGCCTTTACCGGTTACCAGTACTTCATTATTTTCAATATTAAAATCATTAATTCTCAGGTTCTCTATTTCGCTTATTCTGGCTCCGGTAGAATACAGAAGCTCAATTATAGTTCTATCCCTTACTTCCATATCATTTAAAGGTTCTATATTTTTAAAAAGTTTTTCAATTTCGCTTACAGACATATATGTATAAAGGCCCTGCTTCCTTCCAGGAATATTTATAAACTGAGTTAGTTGAAAATCAATATAGTTATTTCTTTCAAGAAATTTAAAGAAGTTAATTAGAGAAGAATATTTTCTGATAATAGTACTGTTTGAATAATTAAAATGATCAAGATGCTTTAGAAAATCTCTGAAAGCATTCAAATCAAGGTCTTCTACCCTGGTAATATTTTTATCTTTTAAGTAATTTAAAAATTGCAGGTTATCTTTCTTGTAGGCATTTATGGAATTAAGTGATAAATTCTTTTCATATTTTAGGTACTTTATATATAATTCCAGACAATCAAATAAATCCATGATTACAAATAATCACTTTCAATATCTTTCATTTTACTTTTTATATTACTACGAATTTCCTTTAATTCTCCTATTTGCAGAATATAATCATCTTTATCTGTTCCCGGTGGATTGAAATTATTAATCTGCACTTCTTCCAAAATATCCTTAATTTTCTTAATCATATCAATAATCTCATACCTTATCTTATCAGACCTGTAGTCAATTTTCAGGTTCTCTTTTGAAAGGTCTGTCAGCATTTCATCAAATTCGGTATTAATGTTATCAATAGTAATGCTGGCTTTTTTTATATTAAATTTCTTTTTTGCTTCCATACAATTCAGTATTTTTTTTAAATCTCTATCAAGTATATTATCATAACGATATAAAACTGACCCCAGAGGATTTTTAGGAGTTTCTATTTTCTTTTTTTTAAATAATGCCATTTTAATGCTCCGATAATCTTTCTATTAATCTTTAATCAATTATCATTCTAATATAAAATTTAAAATAATCTACTATATTTGTTAAAACTATCCTCTTTTATTAGCCCGTTTATTTCGAGGTAAGCCAGTATTCTCAAAACTTCTTTAACTTCTATGCCAGAATATTTAACTATATCTTCTATGCTCTTTGATTTATATCCAATGTACTCATATATTCTTAATTCATTACCATTTAGATTTGTATCATGATCCTTATTTTCTTTCTCTTTCTTACTACTAAATTTATTTTCCTGCCTGGTTTTAAAAATCTTTCCTGTATATATGGAAAACTCATCCAGTATATCATCAATATTTTCAACAAGTTTTGCACCTTCCTTAATTAACCTGTGGCATCCTTTATTTGAAGGAGAAAAAATACTTCCAGGAACTGCCATTACCTCCCTGTTTTGCTTTAACGCAATTTCACACGTTATTATTGCTCCACTCCTTTCACCTGCTTCTATAACAATAACTCCCTGGCATAATCCGCTTATTATTCTATTCCTTACAGGAAAATTTGATTTTAATGGCGGTGTCCCGGGAAGAAATTCTGTTATTATACTGCCATTCTCTGGAATCTTCTCATACAATACCCTATTTTCAGGAGGATAGACAAGGTCGATTCCACAACCAAGCACTCCAATGCTACCACCCTTTCCTTCAAGTGCCGCCCGATGAGCAAAACTATCAATGCCAGCCGCAAGGCCACTTACTATAATTATTCCCATTTCTGATAAGTTTTTACTTATATACATGGCCGCCTCTTTTCCATAGGCAGTGCACTTTCTGCTACCGACAATGGCTATGCTGAATTCCATTTTTTTTATCCTGTCACCCTTGAAAAACAAAAGCAGAGGCGGAAGATGTATTTGTCTTAGCATATCGGGATAATCATCACCGCCTATGCTCAGCAGCCCTATCTTATTTCTTAAAACAAAATCAATTACATCCTGACTTGAATTCCAGTTATTTCTTGTAAAATCATAATTTAGATCACATGCATCATATTTAAACTCTAAATTTTTATAGTTTAAAAAATAATTAATTGTTTTATCTAAATTACAGCTATTTCTTCTATATACTTTTATAAATGCGCCAGGTTTGACTTTTCTATCAACAAGAATATGTAATATTTTTTCACTATCGCTACTAATTTTCACAGGACTTTATTTCATATGTCATTTTTTACATACAGTTAATAGAGGCATCGCTATCATTATCATAATTAAAACAAACCCTATAATTCAGCGCTTCGATAACATGATGTTCTTTTATAGAGACACTTG
>JAQVHC010000058.1 GCA_028696435.1 Actinomycetota bacterium
ACAAGCATTGCGGGCCAGACAAGAGCTTTAAAAAAGCCTACTACACCAATCCAGAATGTAGTTGCCTGCTGAATGTAATAAATGAATGCTCCAATAAAAGCTAATCCATAGACACTTATGTTATAATTGTAATATTTCATTTTTCTGTATTCTTTGCACTCTTTAACGTTTAAGTCTTTTTCACTATCCATACCAATCCTCCTAAATAAATATTTATTGAAAATAATATATTTTAATTTATTTTTTGTCAAAGAACGTTATAAATTACATGCTTTTGAGACTCATGATAATATTTATTAAATTTTGAGCCTCCTATAGTTCGGAATTTATTTAGATAAACTTAAACTTGAGAATTTATCATTTTAATTTATATTGATTTATATCGAAAGAGTAAAGGAAGATAAAGATTTATGAAAGATAAAATTCTTGATAACGAGAAAAAACCACATACTTTGGAATCTCTATACAGGTCAAACCCGCAGGAATTCAAAAATGCTCTTCTTGAGATATTTACTGAAAGTCCTGATTCGGAGATCTTTAAAGTATGGTACGAGAGGTTATTCTTTGAAGATACAACTGAAAACAAAATTGAAACAAAGAAAAGGAAAATCAATTGCGATTTTTTCATTATTTTGCTATTTTGCATACTTGCAGGATTATTAGTTAAATTACCTGATTTTATCAAATTTATTAAATATGACCTCTTTTATATGAGAAACCTATCTTTCTTTTTTCTCCCGTTCATAACGATATATTATCTCATACAAAAGAAAGCAAATTGGCGTCATTGGCTAATAATACTATTACCAATTATATTATCTGCAGTGTATATCAATCTGCTTCCTGAATCAATAATCCCAAACAAGATGTCGGATACATTTATTTTAGCTTGTATTCATATGCCATTTTTCATATGGTTCATAAGTGGTTTTGGTTTTATACTTCCTGAATTAAAAGACATTGGAAAAAGAATTGAATTTCTTAAATTAAACGGAGAAATTTTTGTTTACACAGCACTTATGATCGCAGGATTAATTGTATTATCTGGCTCTACATATTTACTCTTTTCTGCAGGTGGGCTCGATGCAACTAATGTATTAACCAAATGGGTATTACCAATCGGCTTAGTATCATCCCCAATAGTAGCAATGAATCTTGTTTATAATAACGAAAAGATTGTTAAATTAGCACCGCTTCTTTCAAGAATATTCGCTCCTTTATTCTCTTTAGCACTATTAGTATTTTTGGGCTTTATATTTTCTCATATAAGAAACCCTTTCCCGAATCGTGATTTCCTACTTTTCGTTAATCTTTTTCTCTTGTTAGTTGTAGTTATTAGTACTTTAGTATTAATCCATAAAGTACCGAACCAAAAAACTAATTTCTCTGATTACAACAATTTTATCTTGTTAATATCTTCTTTCATTGTGGAAATATTTGCGTCAGTTAATGTTTTGTTAAGACTTACTACCTTTGGTTTTACTCCTAACAGACTGGCTTTGATAGGGTTGAATGTTATTATTTTAATTCATCTCATAGGTATGATTATTAATTATATTAAATGGTTTACAAAAAAGGCAGATAATTCTATGTGTCTTAAATTTGTAGCAAATTATATCCCTGTTTACTTCTACTGGTCAATATTTATTGTTTTTTTATTTCCATGGATCTTCTCGCTGAGATAGATTTTCTTCAATCTTTTCTCTTTGAGCAACAGTTATTTACAAACAATAACAAGAAGTTTGTAGTTAGTATTTAATGTAATCATATTTTTTTAATCCAACTAAACGGTTTGTTTTAATTAAAATCATGGTAGAGTATATAATTTCTATCATAGCTCGGATTATAATAAGTGTAAAAAGTGAGAAGGTTGAAAAGAGTAGCCCCTTCATCGCTAAAAAGAAGCACTTTCATTATTTCACTTTTCTAAACTTAAAAAAATTGTATTTCTTTTACTTTGCGGGGTAAGTAACCTTTACCTCTCGTAAGTTTGCATTCCAGTCTACCTTACATCCCATATTCTCAGCTATAAATCTTATAGGAAGCATTGTTCTTCCTGGAGGTATTATTATTGGTGTGACTTTAGGATTCTCTGGGTCAATAAATTTATAAACCCCATTAACTTTTGCATTATTCTTACTTATCCACAGTTCAATTACTATATCTTTAAAAGTAATCGTAACTTTTTGTTCACTTTCATTCCAGGAAACTTCTGCTCCCAGTGCCTCTGCAACATATCTAATTGGAAGTAGGGTTCTTTCTTCATATATTATTGGTGCTACATCCATCTCCTTTTCTAAACCGTTAATATAATATTTCTTGCTTCCAATGTAGAGCTTGATTTCTATTCTTTGAACTTCAGGAATCTTTTCTGAGACTGTTATTGTTTTAGTTATATTCCCACTACTTCCTTCGTTATCAGTAACTTTAAGAGTAACATCATAATTTCCAGCTTTATTAAATCTATGGATTATGACTTTATCTCCTTCAATTTCGCCTTTACCAAAATTCCATTCATATTTTACAATTTCCCCATCTGAATCAGTAGAATTAGAAGCATCAAAAGTTATATCTTTTTGAGCAGAAACTTTTTCAGGAGTAATTGTGAAATTGGCAAAAGGAGGAGAATTTGTGCTTATATACTCCCTTTTGACTTCGGTTGATTGGCTCTCATATATTATATATCCAATAACTGAATAAGTTTTTCCTCTCTCTGCTTCAACAGTTGACCATTTATCAGAGATAGTTAAGAAATCGTCTTTTTTAAAATCATTGAAATCATGTCTTAGTTCTTTCTTTACGACATCATCAGAAATAACTTTAAAAATACATGTTCCCGAAACATTTCCTGAACCAGCATTCTTAAAAGCCATTGAGATAACTAAATCCTCACCAATTTGAAATTTTTTAGGACTAACTGAGAAATTCTTAATCTCTATAAGAGTCTTTCCAATTTTTACAGCTGTCTCTTCTTTATCAAGAATGTTATTTGAAGTATCTAAACAAGATGTTTCAAAAATATATTCTCCCGTATAAAACCCTTTTGTATCCCACTCTTGCGTTACAAGACCATCTCCAGTGAGACTTTTTATTGACATTAATTGTAAACTATCTACTACCTCAGGAGCTGCACTTTTCCTTACGATAGTATTAATGTACACATCATGGGCATCATCGCTATTATTTAATAGAACATTTAGTTTTACTGTTTCACCTAAATCATAGAAATCTTTTTCTTCATATAGTCCTGTTATTGAAACAGTAGAAGTTATGAACTTTATCTCAAATTCATATTTTTTATAGAATTTGGCTTCAGTAGTTGAAGCATTGTAGAAGAATGGATAAATGTTTAGTATAAGAGTTGTTGTATCATCTGGGTTTTCAGTTATCTGCCAATCATAATCCTTCTCTGGAAACCACTCATTCGCTAATTCCTGCTCTGTCATATTAAAGGAAGAAGAGTCTGGAAGCATACTTACAATAGGAAGCTTTAAATCTTTTGCAGTAATCAAGCCATCTTTAATTTTTAGGATTACATCCTGAACTCTGTAAATGCTATCATAATTTATCTTTTTAAAATAATAAGGAACTCTTGGTTTGCCATCTTCTAAGATTACATCTCCTCCGGATATTTCAACATAATCCAATCCTTCTACTCTTTCAACTGTGTAATCAGGAATATCAATTTTAATAAAAGATGGCGGTTCTGTGCCTCCTACACTGATATTTCGAAGCATGAGAAAAAAAGAAATCACTATTATTGAAACCAATAAAATTAATGAAAATCTTTTATTCTTCATATTTATTCACCTCCAAACTTTGGATCACCATAAAAGTTATATTCATATACCCACATCTTCCAGTCAGAAGAAGACGCTCTATAGTTTTTATAGTCGAGAAATGCTTTTCCTGCTGGAACTGTATCCATATTCCATCTGTCAAAATAGACTCTTGCTGTTTCGTTATTTAATGCTGTACTTGATCCTTCAGTTGCACCAATATAGACTCCTGCCCCATGGTCTAAATATGCCTCTCCCATACTGTAATCTCCACAACCAGGTAAGTCGTAATATCCTGTAAGACAGGATAAACCTAAAACAAATGGATGGTTTACCATATTTGCTGTTATGTCTCCTGTTCCCATTGGTGATAGGTAACACTCATTACCGTGACCCCTCATAACTATTACATCCTTATTTCTTGCAGATGTGTTAAATCTATCAATAAATATTTCATGAGCTCTTTCTTCACTTACTGTATATATGGTACTACTTGCTCCATTTCTATTGTAAGCAATAACCATCTCATCATTGTAACCTGATAGGACATTTCCAATTGCGAATGCATCGTGACGAGTAGTGCCATCGGTGTATCTTATTCCGTCAAATTTGTATTCATAGCTTCCCATATCGCCTTTTCCCCATTTCCATGTCCCTCTATCATCAGAATATCTATAAAACACTTGTATTACTCTTCTTTCATCGTTAATACCATCATCACTTATAATGTAAATCTCATCTAATCCATTACCATTGCGATCTCCGCAGGCAAAACCATCGTAATGTGTGTAAAAGACATCACCACTTCCATCTACATTTATGTCATCAATTGTGCTTACTCTTCTTCCTGTATGATCATAAATTCGAATTGTTTCATTATCATCTCTTATCACTATAATCTCTGCGTTATTGTCCCCCTCCATAACATTTCCAACAAGAAAACCATCATAATGGGTAAATTCAATTCCGGTAAGTCTTTCCTTGAATGAAAATCTTCCATCTGTTACATCATACACTGTTACAGTGCCATCATCGTCTTTTGCAATTAATATTTCATCTTTCCCATCATTATCAGTATCACCTGTTGCAATTATATCCCAGTGGGTAAAATTAAATGTCTCATCATCAACAAGAAAGCCATTTGGTTCATAAAGATAAAGCTTATCATCCTCATCAGTTCCTATAACTATTTCATCCTGTCCATCTCCATCGAAGTCTCCTGTTACAAAACCATCATATTTAGTGTATCGCACATTAATACTTCTTATAAGAGTTCCATCTGGTTCATATTCATAGATTTTACTATCCTCATCAATTGCAATTAAGATCTCATCTATATCATCGCTATCAATATCTCCTAAGGCAAAGGCATCATAATGAGTGAAACGTACATTAAACAGGGACTTTACAAGTTCTTTTGAGTAGTGAAGTCTCTCTGTTGTGTAACCTTTAGTTTCGAGGTCAACAGCAGCATCATTTGCTGTTTTTAGAAACATTTCCCATGTGCCTAATCCGCCACTTGTAGTAAGAGCATTACTTCTCCTAAATCCTCTGCCAGCTTTTACTTCGAGGCTTGTAATAATAGGATTTAGTAAAGCCCCTGCACTATTACCAATTATTCTCCCCATAGATAGTTCAGGTGTATCACGACCTCCTGCACTATCAGCATAAGGTAAATCACAGTTGCGAACATTTATAGGATTACCATCACTATTAATGCCAATTGTTGCAGTAGATGATGGAACTATCTCTGTTTCACCCACGATTAAAAGATACCCTGACGAACTCCAGCCTTCTTTAAGTTTTAGAAACCAACTGTTTAACCCTGATTCTCTTGTATCAATTAATCTATCAAAACTTGGATTTGTAGCACCTAAAGGAAGGTATCCTAAAACTCCGTTCTTTTCTTTAGCAAGTTTTGCCATATTTGCTAATAGGCTATTTACATCATTAAGGACATAAGAACCAAAGAGATTTGTAGGATTTGTAACAATTAGATAATCTGCACTTGAGAAGGCATTATTAAGATTTGTGGTTGTTAGAGCAGCTGAAACGCTTACAGGACACTCTAAGGAATACAGTCTATTCCACCTATCTTTATAGGTAATTGTAACCTCTTCTTCTCCAATATAGTATCTCGAAGTTGATAATCTTGGATCAAAGAGAATAGGAACAAGATCAAAAGAAAAAGTGAATGATGTTCTACCATTAAATGAACCAAATCTGGTATATGTAATTTCCGTCTCTTGGGATATTAATGAGTAAGTTACATCTATACCGTTACCTTTAGCACACTGAAAGCCTTTAGCACAATCTAAAACTTTGAAATCCGAAACGTTATAGTCAGGATTATCAGCTGGAGCAGTGTTCCTCACTGTTACTGTAACAGTAAAATAGTTTCCATTCCTTGTGATGTACCTTGTTATATTTAATGGCAGAGTTACATCAGGTTCTTCTATTTTTCTAACTGATATTCCTTTTTTTCTTTCATTACCATAACTATCCTTTGCTTTAACTTCAATTACATAGCTACCCGTGGGAATTCCAAAAGTATTCCAATAATAACTTATACTTCTATCACAGTGACTCTCCCCCCACGCTGGATAAATGGGAACCATACATCGCATATATTCTTCCCTTGCTTTACTTTCACCATCTATAAGAATTTCAGCCTCTGTGATATATTCATATTCATCCTTAGAGCTAATTGTTGCTGAAATTCTAACAGTACCATAAACTTCACTATTAAGAGTTGGTTCTTCAATTGTTATGATTATTGGAGATTCTTCTTCAGGAAGACGATTTCTAATATTTCCCGAAACTGCTATTTCTCTAAAGTTTCCTGCAAAGTCAAAAGCTTCTGCTGAAAATGAGTGAGAGCCATCGATGAATATCCCTGTGTCAAAACTCCATTCAAAAGGTAGGGAAAAATCAGTAAATCTTAGCTTTCCATCTACAAAGAATAAAACTCTACTAACTCCCTTATTATCTCTACATTCAGCTTTTATCTTTGAAACACCCTGTAACTTTTCCGGAAGAATTAAGGAGATAGATGGTTGTTCAAAGTCATCTTCGGGGAGAGTACAAAATAGCTTTTCTTTGCTTTGAGCTAAATTGCCTGATGAATCTTTTGATTCCACGATAAAGCTGTAAACAGTTTGAGGGCTTAAATCCTTCAAAATTATGTTGTGAACTTTAACAAACTTAGAATCTCCAGCTTTGTATCCATATTTTAAGCCTTTATTTCCATATCTTACAAGGCTATCACTCTCTTCATCAGTAATCTAACTTACTACTGCCTCAGATTGTGTTATTTTTGTAACGGTTGGTCCCTCTATAATTTTTGGTGGGAGTAGGTCTTCTTCCTTTTCACATTCACAGGTCTTTATAAGAGTATTATTTGTTTCATCTATCTCTAAGATTAGGTTTTCTGGATCAACCACTACTTTTACTTGGAAATTCTCACATTCTAAGGTATAGCCTTTAAAAAATACTTCTCTACTATCCCCTCCATTTAATGTTGTATCAAAGGAAAAAGAATCTTTAATTTCTTCATTAATGTAGAGAGAAATACTAAATGGCTTATCAACTTTCTCTTCTCCAGAATTTTTTATAGTTGCACTTACAAGTTTCTTATCAAAATCGCAGTTTATATCAATTATTTCGAGGTCATGGAATTTTCTGACAACTTCAAGGCAATTATTTCCTTCATTACTCTCTTTTACATCATCCTTGTAATCTGCACATATTCTTATCTTATCAAGGGGAGGAGAAGGCTTGTAGAAGTAGTCCTTAAACTTTCTCGATTCTTCTTGT
>JAQVHC010000059.1 GCA_028696435.1 Actinomycetota bacterium
GACACTGATGGTGATGGATTTGTAGAGGCTCCTGATGGTTCCAAAATTGAACTCACAGTTACTTGTCCGTTTGGATGGACAGACTGGATGGAGGCAATAAGCGTTATTGCCCAGAGCGCACAGGCAGTAGGTATTAATCTTGTCAATGAAACTCCGGATCAGGGAGCATGGAACGATGCTCTTGTAAATGGTACATTCCATTCAACATTAAACAACTGGGCAATGTTAAGCAACACACCATGGACATTGTACAATCTTATGTTTAACCATCCAATCAGAGAGACGATGGGTAGCGGTAATTTTGGTAGATATGAAAATCAGGAAATATTTGACCTCGTCGACCAGCTTGCAGCCACTCCTATGTCCGATAAAGAAGCCATTCAGTCAATCTGTGAGCAGATTCAGACTATTCACCTAACAGAAATGCCCATGATTCCACTCTGGTATAATGGTGCCTGGGCACAGTACAGTGAAGTAGCATGGACAAACTGGCCTACCGCAGAAGAGGATACACCTGATACCCTTCCAGTTACATGGAATGGATACTGGCAGATGGGCGGTCTTTTAACTCTGACCACATTACAGCCTGTAGAAGGAGTTGAACCAGGTACAGGTACTTACCCGAGAAATGAAACTCTCTATATAAGTGGAGCAGCATGGGGTCCCGCAAATGACTGGAACCCATTTATAACATGGAGTAAAGCAAATACCACAGGAACATGTGGACTTCTTTATGAATCACCATTTATGTATGATCCTCTGACCAATACGCTTACACCATTTCTTGCTGAAAGCGGAGAATGGACTGATGACAGTACTTATGTAATGAAGATAAGAGAAGGTATTAAATGGACAGATGGACAGACACTGGATGCAAATGATGTTAAATTTACCTATGAATTGGGTCAGGAATATCCTGCAATCTGGTTCTCTCCTATGTGGAACTATCTTAATGAAATTGTACTTGTTGATGATTACACACTGGAATTTAAATTTACCAACCCGCTCTATCAGGAATGGGAAAATAACCTGTATAATATATTTATAGTTCCTGAACATATATGGAAAAATAGAACAGAAGAAGAAATAACTTCTGGGAGAAATGAAAATCCAGTTGCTTCAGGTGCTTATATGTATGAGGGTACCGGTCCGGATAGAAATATATGGAAGAGGAATGAAAACTGGTGGGCAAAAGAAGCCCTCGGGTTGGAAGTTGCTCCTAAATATATAGTTGACATTCTTTTCTCAAGCAACAATGTTGCACTCGGTTCACTTCTTAAGGGTGAAGTTGACCTTTCCAATAACTTCCTCCCGGGTGTAGCAGAACTGGTAGATAAAGGATATGTAAAGACTTATTACCCGGAAGCTCCCTACATGGTGTCAGCCAATACAGCTATCCTGTTCCTGAACACAACCATAAAGCCGATGGATGACCCTGCTTTCAGAAGGGCGCTTGCTTTTGCTATTAATACAGATGACATTGTTAATATAGCTTATGCAGGTCTGGTAGCAAAGTCTGATCCAACCGGTCTCATGCCTCATCTTTCTGACTTCATAATTGTTAAATAAGACAGGTCAGGACAGGTAGTGCAAATTGTAGTATAATTAAACGCCCCTCCCTATAAAATATTGCGGGAGGGGCGGATTTTTATAACTTAATAACTTAAAATTTATTATTATAGAAGGAGGTAGTGTGAAGCGTTATTTTGGTAGAAAGACAATAATCTACCTATCTACCTTTTTCCTGGCAGTAACAGTAGACTGGGCAATACCACGGTTAATGCCCGGCGACCCTATCATGAATCTGTTATCAAGGGTTTCTGTACGTGCGGAAGCATCTGAAGCTATGTATGGATATTATACAAAAGCTTTTGGACTTGATATTCCAGTATGGAAACAGTATATAAATTTCTGGATTGCCCTTTTCCATGGGGACCTTGGCACAAGTGTCTATCTATTTCCCCAAAAAGTAGTTGATGTAATAATAATGGCTGTTCCTTATAGTATAGCCCTCCTTGTTCCAGCAATATTGCTTAGTTTTTATACGGGGAACAAATTCGGAGCATTTGCAGCACGAACAAAAATTCTTGATAATACCCTGCTTCCAGTTGGATACTTGCTTACAGCAGCTCCTTATATGTGGCTCGGAATTTTACTTGCCTGGTCACTTGGAATTGTTGTAGGTATTTTCCCCACTGCAGGTGCATATGACTTTAATATGGCGCCTTCATTTTCATGGCCTTTTATCTTTAGCCTGATCAAGCACTGGTTTTTGCCTTTTCTTTCACTATTTTTAGTACAATTCGGTGGCTGGGCAATTGGAATGAGAAATATGATTATATATGAACTTGAATCTGATTATTCCCATTATCTTGAATCACTTGGAGCACCCAGATCATTAATTAGAAAATACGCATACAGAAATGCGCTGCTTCCACAGATAACAGGACTGGCCCTCCAGCTCGGTGTAATTGTTGCAGGTTCACTGGTTACAGAAGTTGTTTTCTCCTATCCCGGACTCGGGAGTCTTATTCTTTCAGCTATTCAGAACAAAGATTATTTCTTAATACAGGGGTGTTTTCTTTTTATAATAATTGGAGTATTAATTGCTAATTTCTTTATTGATATTGCTTACGTTATTATAGACCCGAGAACAAGACTCGGAATGGCAGGAGAGTAACTATCATGAATAAAAAAAAGAATAATATAGAAAAAGAATTAGAAAAAAAAGATAAGATTCCTCAAAAAAAACCAAAAAAAATAAATGAATTTGCTTATTTTGCTTTAAGAAATACAAAACTAAAGGTCGGACTTAGTGTTGTTCTTTTCTTTCTTGTAGTTGCTATTATAGGACCATTTTTCACTGATTATAAATGGAATGCCTATATAGGCCCCGTATCGCAGCCACCATCGTTAGAATACTGGATGGGCACAACTACATTCGGGCAGGATGTTTATACCCAGTTCGTAGAGGGCTTAAGAGCATCATTTATTGTAGGTATTATAGGTGGAGGAATTGCAACACTTATAGGAATAATTATTGGTTTTACCGCAGGTTACCGTGGTGGAATAGTAGATGAAGTTTTAAATATTATAACAAATATAGTTCTTGTAATCCCTACATTTGCTTTACTTCTCATAATAGCAGCATATCTTAAAGTAAGAGGCATTCTTATGGAAAGCATCTTTATTGGCTTTACCGCCTGGCCCTGGGCAGCAAGGGCTATAAGAGCTCAAACATTTTCACTGCGTTCCAGAGAATTTGTTGACCTGGCTAGAATAAGCGGAATGAAGTCCTATAAAATTATCTTTACCGAAATTGCACCAAATATGATGTCCTATCTACTGATGACATTTATTCTTCAGTTTGGAGGAGCTATTCTTATTGCTGCTACTCTTGACTTTATCGGATTAGGTCCGACAAATGCAGTTTCGCTTGGCCTTATGATGAACTATGCAGTGCTCTGGGGAGCTCTTGAGTTCGGTATCTGGTGGTGGTTTGTCCCACCCGGCCTGGCTATAATGCTTATTGTAGGGTCATTATATATTATGAATGTTGGACTGGATGAAGTTTTTAACCCGAAGCTGAGGGAGATGTAAGAAAATGAGTTTACAAATAAAAAATCTTGTAGTTTATTATCAGACTCTTAGAGGTTATGTTAAGGCACTCGACGATGTTACATTTTCCATCAGTGATGGAGAAATAATGGGTCTTGCAGGTGAATCTGGCTGCGGCAAAACAACACTCGGAAACAGCCTTATCCGGTTAGAACCCCCCATGAAATATATTAAAGGTGATGTTGAATTAGACAACGAAAAGTTACCGGTATGGAACTCATCTCAAATGAATGCTTTTAGATTTAAAAAAATTTCTATCATACCCCAGTATGCAATGAATGCCCTGAATCCTACGATAAAAATAGGAAAAATGATATCAGAGTTATTAAGTTCCAGGAAGTTTAATTATAAAAAAATCAAACCTGAATTGGAAAGAAGACTGGATCTTGTTGAACTAACCCACGATGTATTGAATATGTACCCTATAGAATTATCTGGTGGGATGAAACAGAGGATGGTGCTGGTTCTTTCTACTTTACTTGACCCATCGCTCCTTATAGCAGACGAAATTACTTCAGCACTTGATGTTTCAACCCAGAAAGCTGTAGCAGAAATGCTTGTTGAATTCAGAAACAGAAAATTTGTTAAAAGCATGATAGTAATTACTCACGATATATCAATACTTTATCAAATAGCTGATAGTATTCTGGTGATGTATGCAGGTAAGCTTGCAGAAAAAGCTTCTACAAATGTAATAGTAAATACACCCCGGCATCCATATACAAAGCTGCTTATTTCATCACTTCCAAAAGTAGGAGTAAGATATACAGAAAAGAAGTTATCAGGTATTCCTGGTAATACACCACTGCTGCTAGACCCTCCGGCTGGATGCCGCTTTAGAGATAGGTGTCCTGTTGCATTTGACAGGTGTTTTGAAGAGCCACCATTTGTTGAAATCGAAAAAGATCATTATATTGCTTGCTGGAAGGAGTGCACAGAGAATGATTAAACTTGAGAAAGTATCAAAAACCTATAGAACAGGAACATTTGGTGGAAAATTACTCCCGGCAGTTGTTGATGTAAGTTTTGATGTCAGGGATGGGGAGGTTGTTTCATTGATTGGAGAAAGCGGCAGTGGTAAGAGCACTATAGGAAAAATGATTTTACGTCTTATTACTATAACATCTGGCAGGATACTATTTAATGATATTGATATATCCACTATTAAAGAAGGAGATTTAAAGAATTACTACCATGATGTTCAGAGTGTATTCCAGGATCCTTTTAGTTCTTACAATCCTATTTTTAAAGCTGATAGAATATTTTCTATAATCAGACAGGAATTTTTCCCGAAAGTTAAAGACAGCCAGTGGAATGAAAAAGTAGATAGTTCACTTAAAGCTGTAGGCTTAAATCCCGACCAGGTTCTTAACAAGTTCCCCCACCAGTTAAGCGGTGGCCAACTTCAGCGATTTCTTATTGCCCGTGCACTGCTTCTCGATATTAAATTTCTTGTAGCGGATGAGATTATAAGTATGCTTGATGCTTCCACACGCGTTGATGTCTTGAATTTGCTAGCAGAATTGAAGTCAAAAGGGTTATCTATTCTCTTTATAACCCATGATCTGTCACTGGGTTATTATATTAGTGAAAGAGCAATAATTCTTTACAGGGGATGCATAGTAGAAATGGGCGACACTAAAAAAATATACTTTGACCCTATCCATCCCTATACAAAGATGCTCATGGCTTCTGTACCACGTCTGGATAAAAAATGGGAAAAAGTCGAAGTAGAACTTAAAGCAAAACAGGCAGAAATTACTGAAGGTTGTGTCTATTATGAAAGGTGTAAATCTCCACGCAGGAGCACAAAATGCAACTTAAAAAGGCCCGATCTCGTAGAAGTAAGTCCTGGTCATTTTGCATCCTGTTTTTTATAGATAGAAATAATTTTTATAGACAGAGATAATATTCTATATATTCTATAAATATTATTTATAGCGAAATAATTGCAACAAATAAGGAACCTGGAGTTATCTTTTAAAAGAATAGCATGTTTATGGCTATATATTTTCTTTTTACTATTTTGTGCCTTTAAAAAGAAATGTTAACACTTTTAATCAAAGCATTAATCAAAGCAAAGCTTATCAATATCGTATAAACTTCTTATTTTTAACTGCTCCTCTAATTCATCAATACTAATATTTTTCGAAATACCAGATTTTTCTACAGTAACTATCTTTTCATCCCCTGCGGTAAGATCAAAATAATTATCACTGAATCTACAGTCTTCCTCCTTTAAATCAAGCTCCACAGATTTTACAAAAGCTTTTGATTTTAGTTTAATAATAAACTTTCTATCACTTTCATTAAAAGTTGTTTTTATTTCAGGATTTATGAAATTAAAGTGTTTTGGCTTTACAAACAGGAGTGTCCCATAACTACCATCGCATCCATTAACTTTTAAGAAAAACTCGAGATAAACTTCTTTTATATTATTATTATTTATTACATCTTTAAGGTTAAGCCCTGCACACCTTTTAGCTTTTAATGAAGCGATCGTTACGCTTTCTTTGCCTTCACGTAATACCCCACCCCTGATATCCCTGAGCTTCCATTCAACCACACCTTTTATATCTTCTCGTGAATCATTTGTAACATAAATGTTTACCCCGGTCCCATTATCTTCAGCAGATATTAATACAGGTGAATAAAAACGCTTTGCGTAATAATGAAGTGCTTTCCACCGTCCGTAATAATCTATACTTGACCATGATGCTACCGGCCAGCAATCATTAAGCTGCCAGTATATAGAGCCCATGCACCGACCTCTGTTTCTTCTCCAGTGTTCAACGCCATATTTTATGGCTTCAGCTTGCAAAACCTGGGATGCATAAAGAAGAGATTCAAAATCCCCTGGATATTTAAATGTCTCCGAAAGATAGAAAAGTATTTTACCATTCGCAGAGCCATTTTTCTGATGTTTTTCCATCACATAGGAAAATATATTCCTGTCTTCCGGAATTGTGAAGCTCTTTACAGTTTTTATACCAGGAAATGACTGGAATCCAAACTCAGAAGTAAAACGAAAATAATGATTACGATAGTCACTGAATGGTTTCATCCCATGCCATACATCCCAGTAATGAACATCTCCTCTTGACTCATCATCTGGATTATCAAATTTCCCTCCCGATGAAGGAGAAGAAGGCCAGTAAAATCGATCCGGATCATACCTCTTTACCATTTCAGGAATAATTACTTCAAAGAGATTTATATAATCTTTTTTTATTTGTTTCATTTTAAGTGATACCGGAGACCGGAACATCTGTAATTCTTCCACCGTTTGTTTTTTATCAAACATACTTATCATCCATTCAATTTCATTGTTCCCACACCACAAACAAAGACAGGGATGATTTCTTATCCTCTTGATGTTATCCTCCAGTTCTTTCTTTATATTTTCAATAAATTTTCTGTCTGAAGGATAAATAGCGCATGCAAACATAAAATCCTGCCAGATAATAAGACCATACTCATCACACAATTCAAAAAAATAATTATCGGGATAAATTCCACCGCCCCATACTCTTATACAATTAAAATTTGCTTTAACACAATCTTTTATAAGCTTTTCGGTGCGCTGCCGTGAATATCGCGACATCAGGTTATCCTCTATTATATAGTTTGCGCCTCTTGCAAAAATTGGTATACCATTCACTACAAACTCAAATGACTCTCCCCATTTATCTTTTTTTTGCCTTATATTCAGTGTTCTCAATCCTATACTAAATTCTCTTGAGTCAAGTATTTCATTTTCGTCTTTCAGCTTTACCTTTACTCTATAAAGGGGTTGCTTCCCATAACCATTTGGCCACCATAGTTCCGGGTCTTTTATCTCAAAGTTGAAATTACAGCTATTATCAGAATATTTTGAGCCGTTATCGGGATAATTTATTTCAATTGTTTTAAATATCTTTTTACCTGT
>JAQVHC010000060.1 GCA_028696435.1 Actinomycetota bacterium
AATATGGATTCAAATTCTGGTTAGCATTATACCATTTATTATAATGATAGGATTATTTTTCTTTATGATGAGTCAATTACAGGGCGGAAATTCTAAGGTGCTCCAGTTTGGTAAGAGCAAGGCAAGACTGGTGGATAAGAGTAAGAAAAGAATTACGTTTAAAGATGTAGCTGGAGTTGACGAAGCTGTAGAGGAATTAAAAGAAATTGAAGAATTTCTGGAAAATCCAAATAAATTTAAATCAATGGGAGCAAGAATCCCTAAAGGTGTTCTTCTGTATGGACCGCCGGGCACAGGAAAGACGCTGCTGGCGAGGGCTGTGGCCGGTGAAGCAGGAGTACCTTTCTTTAGCATAAGTGGTTCTGAATTTGTAGAGATGTTTGTAGGTGTGGGTGCATCAAGGGTAAGGGACCTTTTCAGTCAGGCAAAAGCAAACCAGCCTTCAATAATATTTATGGATGAAATTGATGCAGTTGGCAGACATAGAGGTGCAGGACTGGGCGGGGGACATGATGAAAGGGAACAGACATTAAATCAATTACTTGTAGAAATGGATGGATTTGAAGCTGACAGCACAGTAATACTGATTGCAGCTACAAACAGGCCCGATATTCTTGACCCTGCACTACTCAGACCGGGCAGGTTTGACAGACAAATTATGGTAGACAGGCCAGACCTTAAGGGCAGGGAGGAAATATTAAAAATACATGCAAGAGGTAAACCGCTTGATAAAGAAGTAAATTTAAAGACAATAGCCAGGCAAACACCCGGTTTTACCGGTGCTGACCTTGCCAATCTTTTTAATGAAGCCTCTCTTCTTGCAGCAAGAAAAAACAGGAAAAAAATAACCATGTTTGAAATAGAAGAAGCAGTAGAAAGAGTTATAGCCGGTCCGGAGAAAAAAACAAGAGTTATATCAGAAGAGGAAAAAAGAATAATAGCATATCATGAATCCGGACACGCAATAATTTCATATGTACTTCCTTATGCTGATCCTGTTCATAAAATATCCATCATATCAAGAGGAAGAGCTCTTGGATATGTAATTACACTGCCAGAAGAAGACAGGTTTTTAAAATCCAGAAAAGAACTTATAGATGAAATCACACAACTTCTGGGCGGGAGAGTCAGTGAAGAGATGAATTTCAATGATATAACATCGGGTGCTCAAAACGATCTGGAAAGAGCTACAAAAATTGCAAGGAAAATGATTACAGAATATGGTATGAGTAAAAAGCTCGGCCCTGTTACTTTCAAGGGCGAAGAGGAAGAAGTATTTCTAGGGAGGGAAATTATTACAAGGCCCCACTACAGTGATGAAATTGCTTCGGCTATTGATAAAGAAGTACGGGATGTAATTATGGAAAGTTATGAAATAGCGAGAAAAATACTTATGAAAAATAGAGAGAACCTGAATAATCTTGCGAATGAGTTAATGAAAAAAGAAACTTTAAGCAGAAACGAAATACTCAAAATATTATCAGGAGTGGAGAGCTATAAATCCAAAAATAGATTGGAACAGATAGAAGAAAATGGCGAAGTTGTAAGTGAAGTTGTAAGTGAAAATGCAAGTGAAAATAATAAAGCCAAAAAGCCGGCAAATAAAACAGCAAAAAGCAAAGGTGTAAAAACAGCTGGTAAAAAATAAAAAATAATAGAAAGATAATAGTAAATAAAGTAAATAGTAAGTAGATAATAGTAAAAAGATAAAAAAATTTTATCCTGACAGTAAATAAGCTATCCAATTGTCCAGAAGAAAACCAGGCTTCTAATAAAGCTATCCAGTATTATTTTATGGTGATGTTGAGGGATTTAAATTTTAGAACTTATTAAGAAGCCAGTAGATTATTAAAAGATTCTTATCAGGAGATTTAAAACAAAACCGGCAGGGATGGCAAATTTTTTAATGATATATAAGTTTTTAAAATATATATTAAAGAGTACAGTACATACAGGTTAAAAACACAGAGGCCTTAAATGTTTAATAATCCGGGGCAGGTACAGATAGAGGATTAGAAAATATGAAGGCTTCTTTATGATAGAAATAGTTTTTTAAGAAAGATTAAATATATTTATCACAATATAAAATTCATGAATAGGAGTTAGCAATTGGATAAAAAAATGATAGAAGAAGGAGTAAAGCTGATAATAAAAGGTATTGGAGAAGATATAAATAGGGAAGGTCTCCAGAGGACTCCTGAAAGAGTATCCGAAATGTGCGAAGAAATATTCAGCGGAATAGGACAGGACCCGGCTGAAGAGCTGGAGCCTTTATTTGATGAAAACCATGATGAGATGATAATTGTAAAAGATATCCCCTTTTATTCTATTTGTGAACACCACATGGTGCCGTTTGCAGGGAAAGCGCATATAGCTTATATTCCAAATAAAAATGGTAAAGTTGTAGGACTAAGTAAACTCATAAGAGTACTTGATGTTGCGGCGAAAAGACTTCAGGTTCAGGAAAAGTTGACTTCTATGGTAGCAGATACTATTGAAAAGAAAATTAAACCAAGAGGAGTGCTGGTTATTGTGGAAGCCGAGCATTTGTGTATGAGTATGAGGGGAGTAAAAAAACCCAATACATTAACCGTAACGTCTGCTGTAAGAGGGCTTTTCAGGGAAAATCCGGCTTCAAGAAATGAGGCTATGGCACTTATAAAGCAAAATAAGTAAGGAAGGCATAAAAGGTATTTACCTGTATAGATTATATTTATTACAGGACCATTTGCTCTAGTTTCTATGGTTACATTTATTACAGGAAAAACAAAGATTAAAGCAAAAGTCTGGTTGTAAATAAAGAATGGGTTTTAATAATAAAAAAAGGGTTTTTCAAAAATAAATCAGAAAGAAGGAAATTACTAATAAATAGAGCAGGCAGGGGTTTATTAACTAGCGGGCAGGAATTTACTAAAAAATGAATTATAAAATAAGAGAACTAAATATTAAAAGCAGGCAGGAAGGTTTGAAGGAGTTTAGAAAAATAGGGGTCACTTCTGAAGGAGCGGAAATAATGGTTGAGAAAATATTCCCACTGTCCTTAAAAGTGAGAGGTGTAAATCTGATTGCTGCAAATATATTAAAGCAGGAAATGCTTGCAAGGGGTGGGGATGTTGCTATATCCAGAGATGCCCTTATGGGTTTGCGTGAAAAAGAGAATAAGGATACAAAGACCGATGTCATAATTCTGGGTAATATAAAAAGCATTAAAAGTCTTATTGATAAGATAGAAGGACAGCAATTCGGATTAAAAGATCTGTCGGTGGAGCTAAGGGATTATCTGGACAGAATGGATAAGATGTTAAATGGTAAGGAGCTTGTAATAGCTGATAAAAAATTTAATATGGATAAAGATGTGCTGATAATGGGAATTTTAAATGTTACTCCTGATTCCTTTTATGATGGTGGATATTATTTTGAAAAGGATAAAGCTTACAGGAGGGTTGATGCTATAGTAAGTGAAGGTGCAGATATAATTGATGTAGGAGGTATGTCAACAAGGCCGGGTTCCCTGCCGGTCGCTCCCGGGGAAGAAATTGAAAGAGTAATTCCTGTAATAGAATATATAAAGAGAAATTATAATATATTAATATCAGCTGATACTTACAGGTCTGAAGTAGCAGCAAAGGCAATTGATGCAGGTGCCCATATCATTAATGATATAAGTGGGCTCTCCATGGATGAAAATATAGCGAGGGTTGTTGCCGGGTATGGAGTTTCTGTGATTATCATGCACATAAAAGGAACTCCAGAAAATATGCAGAAAGACCCACATTATGAGAATGTAATTGATGAAATTTATGATTATCTTGAAGATAGGGTTTCTATAGCAGTGAGTTCAGGAATAGAACCAGAAAAAATAATTATAGACCCCGGTATAGGATTCGGGAAAACACTCGAGCACAATCTAGAAGTAATAAATAAAATTGGTGAATTTAAAATGATGGGCTATCCTGTAATGATAGGAATGTCGAGAAAATCTTTTATTGGAGGAGTACTCGACCTTCCAGTTGAGGAGAGACTTGAAGGTAGCCTTGCAGCAGCAGTTTGTTCGGTGATGAACGGTGTAAATATTTTAAGAGTACATGATGTAAAGGAAACTGTAAGAGCCGTTAGGGTCGCAAAAAGCATCATCAGTGGATTTTAGCACTATTTTGTTTGATAAATATATTTTTAAAAATATATTTGAAATATTTTGAATGTATAAAATAACAATAAAAAATCTAAATTTATTTGGTTATCATGGAGTAAAAGAGAGCGAAAAGAAAAACGGGCAAAATTTTCTTTTTAATGTTGAAATTGTGCTGGACAGCAAAAAATTTAAAGATACTGATAATTTAGAAGATACACTTAATTATTCAACTGCAATAGAAATTATAAAAAATATCAATGATAATTACAGGTATAACCTTCTTGAGACATTATCCAGGATTATTGCTGACAGGATTATGAGAATGTCACCACTGGTTGAAAAGGTTTCTGTAAAAATAGAAAAGACTTCACCGCCCATAAAGGAAAATATCGAATCTGTAGGAGTTGAGTATATGCTGGATAGGGAGAATTTTAAAGGATATTACAAAATTGATAATAAAAGCGACAGCAGGGAGAGGGAACTTGAAGCCGGTGAAAGAGAAAGAGAAGCTGGCAAACTGAGAGCCAGCGGTCTGGAAGCTGGCAGGGCAGAAACAGGCAGGGTAGATGTTTATATGTCTCTTGGCTCAAATATTGGTGATAGAGAAAATAATCTGCGGAGGGCTGTTGAATTAATAAATAGCAACCCTGATATAGAAATACTCAGTATTTCTTCTATTTATGAAACAGAACCAGTGTACTTAAAGAACCAGGATTATTTTTATAATATTGTCCTGAAAGCGAAAGTAAAAAGTGGACTGGGCCCTTTTGAACTGCTGGGGTTTTTAAAGGGTGTAGAGTTTGCGTTTGGGAGAAAAAAAGGTACAAGATATGGGCCCAGGATTATAGATATAGACCTTCTGTATTATGGAGAAATGTTTATAGATTCGGAATTTTTAAAAGTTCCGCACCCCGGGATAACAGAGAGAAAATTTGTCCTTGTGCCTCTAAGTGAGATTGAGCCCGGCTTTACGATAGAAGGAATGAATATAGGAAAATTCATCGAGCAGGCTTCATTTACTGAAAAGGTAAATAAAGTAAAAAGCTGGTGATAATGATTGGTAGAGCTGTATCTTTCCGGATCTTTTTATTTGAGTATGTTTAATGTAAAATCGAAAGCAATTTAATTATATAAATTTTTTGATAATATTTCGGGTAAAGGTTTTATATGTTACTGGCTATAGATATTGGAAATACACAGACGGCGATAGGCCTTTTTAAAGAAGACAGAATAATATCATCCTGGAGAATGATTACCAGAGAGAACGAAACCGGAGATGAACTGGCATCTATAATTTTTAGTTTTTTAAGGAACTCAGATTTTAATCCATCAGATGTTAAAAATGTAGCAGTTTCCTGCGTTGTCCCGGCAATACTTGATGAGATTATAAAAATGAGTCACAAATATTTTAAGAAAGCCCCATTTATTGTGGATAGTAATGTAAAAACTGATCTTGTTATAAGCTATGACTATCCTTCTGAGATAGGGGCAGACAGAATTGCAAATTCGGTGGCAGCAAAGGAAATATATGGATATCCGGCAATCGTAGTGGATTTTGGCACTGCAACCACATTTGATATATTATCTTCCGGGGGCGAATATGTAGGAGGGGTAATTGCACCGGGTATAGAGGTTTCGACTGAAGCGCTTTTTAACAAAGCTGCTAAATTATCAAAAGTTGATTTAAGCTGGCCGGATTCAGTAATTGGAAAAAATACCTCTGACTGCATACGCTCCGGTGTGCTTCACGGGTTTCTCGGACAGGTAGACTTTATTATAGAGGGGATAATTCAGGAAATTAACGAGCAGCGAAAAAATAATAATGGTTCTAAACCTGTTATTATTGGAACAGGGGGTCTTGCATTTCTGATGATTGACAGGAGCAAGTGGATAAAGATTTACGACTCTGAATTAACATTAAAGGGATTAAAAATATTATTTGATAAGAATATATAGAAGCTTCATTCTTTTCTCTATGATGATTTTTTTACAGGAATAGAATTTTCTGGCAATGTTTTTGGTATTAATGCAATATTTTAGAGGCGCATCTCGAAGCCAGGATTTATAAGGAAAAGAAAATAGAAAATGTGGAAACTTTTAAATTATCCGAACTTATATTTGAATTAAGAAAACTTATAATTGAATTTCTTGCAGGTTTTGGAGAAGAAACCCTGACTGATAACAACATAGAAAAAAGCGCGCCCGATGATAATAACGCTTTCCCTATTTTTAATTTTTTTCCTATTCTTCATATTGATCACGAAGATAATAGTGAAGGGGCAGAAAAAAATTCAGGGTCCTTTCTTTCTAAAAATGTTTTCAAAAAATCAATAAAAAACTTATGTAGCAAAACGTATAAGCCCGCATTAAAAAACTCAATACCGGAAGGTGAAGCCAACAACTTAGAACCTACTCTTTCGAATCAGTGTCACTCATTTAAAATTGGAAACTTAACAATAAGAAATCCGGTAATTTCTGCACCGCTGGCAGGAATAAGTGATAACACTTATAGAATATTTGCTTCAGCTTTTGGCAGTGCCCTTACTTATACTGAAATGATAACAGCCTGTGGCATTCATTATAACCATAAAAAGAGCCTGGCGCTGTCAGAAATTACAGATTATGAAAGACCGTGCGCTCTGCAATTATTTGGCGAAGACCCGGATATAATAGCAGAAGCTGCAGCGAGATTGGAAGACAGAGCCGATATTATAGATATAAATATGGGCTGCCCGGTTCCAAAGATACTGAAAGCTAAGAGTGGTGGTTATCTGGTTCAGGATGAATCCAGGGTTGAAAAGATTATCAGGAAAGTTTCCTCATCTATAAATAAGCCTCTTACTATAAAAACAAGAATTGGATGGGACAGAGATAGTATTAATATATTAAATATCGCAAAAATTGCCGAAAGCTCGGGTGCAGATGCGATAGCAATCCACGGAAGAACTGTAAAGCAGGGGTTTTCAGGAGAAGTTGATTACAGCTTAATTAAAGAGGTAAAGGAAAAAGTTAAAATCCCGGTTATTGTAAGCGGCGATATTGATTCTTCAAAAAAGGCATTAGAGGTTCTAAAGTATACAGGCTGTGATGGAGTTATGGTTGGCAGGGCGGCAAAGGGGAGACTCTGGCTGATGGCAAATATTTTAATGGCTGTTTGCAGGTTAGGCGCGACTGGTGCTGGAGGTATGGATACAGATAATAATACAAATAATACAGACAATACAGATAATAAACCGGA
>JAQVHC010000061.1 GCA_028696435.1 Actinomycetota bacterium
GGTTATAAATGCTTATGGATACAGGATTATAGAGATTTAATTTATCAGAACCCAACTGACAGAAGTTACAAAGATGTTAAAAGAGGAACTTATTGATTTATAAAAAAAAAGATATTAGCGCATTAATGGTAAATACTAAAACTAAAATACCTTATGACATATCAAATCAGGAGTTTGAAAGCGCCAGATTTAAATCGATGCTTAACAGCCTTAAGTATTTGCTTATAGGCAGAAATAATGAGCTGCTCTCTTTTGATAAAATAAAAGAAGATTTAGGACTCCGCAATCAAAGATACCTTGGAATTCAAACTGTAGAAGTTGATAGCATTGTCGGGAGTCTTGACAGATATAAAGATTTTGACAGGTTTTTTCTCCCTAAAAAAGCACATCTACAGGCAAGGTGGGCAAAAATTCATAATTTAATGGCAAGCGATGTAATTTTACCTCCTGCCAAGCTTTACAAAGTTGGTGACATATACTTTGTCTATGATGGAAATCACAGAGTCAGTGTCGCAAAAAAGACCGGTGTTAAATATATTGATGCCGAAGTAATAGAATTTGTAACTGATGTTCCACTTACCCCGGATATGGACCCGAATGAAATATTTATCCTGGCTGAGAGAGAGAAGTTTTTTAATCTTACGAAGCTGGATAAGAGCAGGCCCGATTCTGTCAAAATTAGAGTAACTGCACCAGGCCAGTATGATGCTCTACTCGGGCAGATAAATAAATTAATGGTTCAGATGAATGAAGATAGAAAAGCTGATGAAAAAATGGTAACTTTCGAGGAAGCTGCGACTATCTGGTATGATAAAATTTATCTCCCTGCTATTGAGATAATTAAACATTATGGATTGCTTGAAAAATTTCCTGACAGAACAAAAACCGACCTTTATATATGGATAAATGAGCATAAAAGATACCTGAGTTTAAAGTATGGCAGGGAAGTTGTGATAAAATTTGCGGCTAAAGATATTCTTAATAGATATAGTGGTAATCCATTCAAAAAGTTAAAGTTAAAACTGATAAATTTAAAATATAGAATTTTAAAGTATTTTAGGTACTCAGAGAAAAAATCAGAGAAAAAACCGGAGGGGAAACCGGAGAATTTTTAATACCGGTCTTCTTTTTAAATATCAGGTGTAAATTTTTTTATTCTTTTAACACAATCTTTATTTTTAATTTTTGCTTAATTCTTAAGAAGTCTTTAGAGTTAAGGTTGTAGGTGCAATTTTATGAATGCAATTATCAGGTAGCCCATTTATGTAGTTTTTCTCTGGATTTTAATATTTCTTTTTTAAAATTAAGTTACCATTCTGGAATAATAGATTATAATAGGATAGAATTTTGTTCACAGACATATAATTTTAAGGGTGGCGATTTTAATAATATGAAGGAAAAGATTATTTTACTTACAAATGATGATGGGATAAATTCAGAAGGAATCTATACGCTTTATCAGGCTCTAAAAGAAGATGGGGGGTTTGATGTGAGAGTTGTAGCGCCTGATAAAGAACGAAGTTCGGTCGGCCATGCTATTACGGTATTTCATCCTATTTCTGTAAGGAAAGAATTTAAAGAGGAGGGATTTTTTGGTTACGCAGTAGATGGAACCCCTGCTGATTGTGTCAAAATAGCTATTAACGCTATTCTGGAAAAATCTCCTGATCTGCTTATTTCTGGTATAAATAGAGGGCCGAATTTAGGAGAAAGTATTATATACTCAGGAACAGTTTCTGCTGCTATTGAAGGCGCTATTCTTGGTGTACCTTCAATAGCAGTTTCAATTGATAATACGATCGACCCTGATTATAATTATGCAGCTTCTTTTATAAGAAGGCTTGCAGGTCAGGTAATAGAAAATGGCGGAATTCCATCTGGCACTCTTATTAATGTTAATATACCGGATGTTTGCGAAGATGAGATAAAGGGAGTAAAAATAACAAGGCAAAGCAGTGCAAAAGTTGTCGATAAATTCATAAAAAGGGTAGACCCGAGAGGAAAAAATTATTACTGGATGGACTGGGATTTTAATGGAGAGCCAGAGGATGAAGATTCAGATTATGGTGCAGTTAAGAATAATTATATTTCTATAACCCCTATTCATTATGATATGACTGATTACAAAGTCCTGGATCATTTTAAAAAGTGGGATATTAAAAAATAATGAGAAATAATTGAAGATAATGGGAACAAATAAAAAACAGTTTGTGTCAGACCTTAAGGTCGGTGCAAAAGTTGAGTCTGTATTTATAGTAGCAGATAAGCAGATAAGGAAGAAAAAAGATGGTGGGGATTACTGCACTGTCACCCTTCAGGACAGGGAAGGAAATATAGAAGGGGTAATATGGACTGAGGTTTACCGTAATACTGGAAGTTTTGGAAGAGGCGATTTTGTTATGGTGGAAGGTAATGTAGGGGGATATAAGGGTTCAAAGCAACTTACCATAACCTCGCTCAAGAGAGTTGAAGATATAAGAAATATAGATTACCAGGATTATATAAAAACTACCAGAAAAGATATTGACGGGATGTTTAATGAAATTAAAGGGTATATTGCAGAAATCAAAAATTCATATGTCAGGAAGCTTCTTGATTTATTTTTTTGTGATGAAGAGTTTGTAAAAGATTTCAAAAATTCAACAGCGGCTGTCCAGTACCACCATGCCTTTAAAGGTGGACTGCTTGAACATACTCTTGCGGTTGTAAAAATCTGCGATGCTGCTTTTAAAATTTATAGTAATTTGAACTATGACCTTCTTATCAGTGGAGCAATTCTACATGATATAGGAAAAATAAAAGAATACAAAACATCAATAACTACTGAAGTGACTGATGAAGGAAAACTTCTGGGACATATAACAATTGGATACGGCTGGATTCTGGAAAAGATAAAACAAATAGACGGGTTTCCTGAAGAACTAAAGAACAGACTTCTTCATATAATATTAAGCCACCACGGCCATAAAGAATTTGGTTCGCCAAGAAGGCCTAAAATTATGGAGGCTTTTATCGTTTATCATGCAGACCATCTGGATGCTGATATTGGTGGATTCAGTCTTATTATGGAAGGAAATAAAGATGGAAATGATTGGTCGGATTATGTGAAAAATTTTGAAAGGTCGGTTCTCCTGAGGAAGCTTAAATTGCCTGATGATAATGAATATGATAAATTTGATAATGGATATAGCGGTCACGATGATGGATATAAAGGGAATAAAGATAATGAAGATAGTGGCCAGGAAGGATTATTTTAATTAAATTTTGATAGATTAAAATCATAATAATCTGGTTAGTCCGGCATAAGAATAAACGCTTTATTTTTTGCTGTCTTTATATGCTGTTTCTTTATATCCGATTTTATTGTGTTCTTTTATAATTTATTAATTTTATGTTGATAGTTGTAAAATTTATTATGTCACATACAAGTCGCATCATATAGTAAGTATAAAGACATAAGTTGTATTTATAAGCAAAAAGGGATAAAAGAGGTATTTATATGGATAGTGAACTAAAGAAAAAATTACAGGAGAAGGCAAAAATTATCAGGCAGGACATTATTGAAATGCTTTGTGAGGCAGGTTCCGGACACCCGGGAGGCGCTCTATCTATTGCAGATGTATTTTCTTATCTTTATTTTAGCGGGATTTTAAATATTAACCCGGATAACCCATCTGATAAATACAGGGACAGAGTTGTATTATCAAAAGGCCATGCCTGTCCTGTGCTTTATGCCACACTGGCTGAGAAGGGATTCTTCGATAAATCTCACTTAAAAACACTGCGAAAGTATGGATCAATACTCCAGGGGCACCCTGATATGAATAAAACACCGGGAGTAGAAATGACTACTGGCTCACTGGGGCAGGGGCTTTCCTGTTCAGTCGGGATGGCATTAGGGGCAAGGCTGGATGGTTTAAATATTAATATAATTGCTATACTGGGTGATGGAGAGTGTGAAGAAGGTCAGGTCTGGGAAGCGGCAATGGCAGCATCTCATTACAAACTCGGTAATCTGGTTGCAATAGTTGACAAAAATGGGCTACAGATAGATGGTTTTACAAAAGATGTAATGAATAGCGAACCTCTGGCAGATAAATGGAGGTCTTTTGGATGGGAAGTCTTTGAAATTAATGGGCATGATTTTGATGAAATAGACTATTCAATTAAAAGTGCTTTAAGTATTAAGGATAAACCGGTATGTATAGTTGCAAACACTATAAAAGGCAAGGGTGTGTCTTTTATGGAAAATGTTTGTGACTGGCACGGTAAGGCACCTTCAGAGGAAGAAAAGGAAAAAGCATTATGTGACATTTGTAATTTAAAATTAGAGGATTGACTATAATAAAGCTGGCAAAAAGCTGGCAATAAACATTTTTATCAGGATATTTAAAATTTTTCAGGATATTTAAAATATTAATTTTTAAAATACAGGGGAGTTTAAAAGATGATACACCAGGATATAAAAAAAATATTATCCAGCGAAGATGAAAAGATATCAACAAGAGAAGCCTATGGCATGAAGCTTGCTGAGCTTGGAGAAATAGATAAAAATATTGTGGTCCTTGATTGTGATCTTTCCAAGTCAACCAGAACAGCTATTTTTGCTAAAAAGTTCCCTGAAAGGTTCTTTAATTTTGGTCTGGCTGAAGCAAATATGATGAGTGCGGCAGCAGGTCTTGCTACAATGGGTAAAATTCCATTTGCTTCCACATTTGGAGTATTTGCTACCAAAAGAGCCTGTGACCAGGTAAGTATTTCAATTGCATATCCGCGGTTAAATGTAAAGATATGTGCAACCCATACCGGTATCTCAGTTGGTGAGGATGGGGCAACCCATCAGGCAATAGAGGATGCAGCAATTATGAGGTCTTTTCCAAATATGGTTGTAATATCGCCAGCTGATGGAACTGAAACCCGGAAGGTTATAGATGAAATATATAAGTATAATGGTCCATGCTACGTCAGGCTCTGCAGGGGAAATAGTCCTGTACTGTTTAATGATAATTATGAATTTAAGATTGGTCGTGGAGTAAAAATAATGGATGGTGATAAAGCAACACTGATCAGTGCAGGATTCACAACTTCTATTACGCTGGAAGCTGCAAAAACTTTAGAAGAAGAAGGAATTGAAGTGGATATGATAAATATGGCTTCTATTAAACCAATAGATAGTGAAATGATAGTTGAAAGTGCGAAAAAAACTGGATTAGTAATAACAGTAGAGGACCATAATGTAATAGGCGGATTGGGGAGTGCTGTATGTGAAGTTTTATCAGAGAATTACCCTGTAAGAGTAATAAGGCTGGGTGTAAAGGATAAGTTTGGTTCTTCGGGGTCTCCAGCTGAGTTAATTAAAGCATATGGATTTGATAAAGATAGCATTGTAAAAACAGTAAGAGAAAATATTCCTGCCTGAAAAACTTTAAAATTATAAAAATATAAATTGTATATCGTATGTTTATATTATGCACATATTATTTGAAATCTTATATTGACTGGCAATATACGTGATCCACAACTTTATATCATCTTATAATATAATTACTATAATATTATTATAATTAAGAGATGTCTATCTGATGATTACTGGAGGGAAAATGGATGTTGTAAAATACAGAGAGGATTCAGAAAAATTTTTATATAAAAGAGATAAAGAGTATTACCTGCATTTTTCAGGACAAAAGGATAGCCTCAATGTTGGTAAAATCAGTGAAGAGTTCAGACATTTATTCAGCACGGATAATATAAAGTGGCTCAGGGATTTAAAAGAAAAATCCAGCGGTGAAGGAAAAAGAAAAAACACATCGCTTTTAAAATTCTGTGTTGAAGGATATATTGAATTACAGGTCAAAGATCTTGTTGATAAGATTGCAGCAGACGAAGCAAAAGCAAAGATTGTTGTTGATGATAAAAAGATTCCCTTTAGATATTCTGAAATTTTACTTACAAATGAACCCGATAAAACCAGGAGGGATGATATAGATGATAAAAGAAATAAGTTAGTGGCAGAATATCTAAATACTGATCTGTATGAATACTGGCAAACTGTTCACAGACAGGCAGTTAATCTGGGTTTTTCAAGTTACAGTGACCTTTTCTCATACCTTAATGAAGTGGATTTTTCCGCCCTTGCGGCTGGAATGGAAAAATTACTCGTTGAAACTGACAATCTATATGAAAAGCACTTCGGTGCTCTATTACAAGAGGAGCTTGGTATCCCTCTTTCCTGCTCACATTCAAGAAGAAGTGATTTCGCGTTTCTAAAAAGAGCAAGAAAATATGATAGATTTTTTAAGAAAAGCGCCCTTGTTCCTGTACTCAAAGGTACTCTGTATGAAATGGATATAGACATACATAAATATAATAATATTTATTTTGATGTTGAGGAGAGAGAAAATAAATCACCGAGAGCATTTTGTTGTACGCCACATGTGCCATCGGAAATATATCTTGTAGTTATGCCTTCTGGCGGACAGGATGATTATGAAGCCCTGCTTCATGAGGGAGGCCATGCTCTGCACTTTGGCAGCACCAGCCCCGGTCTTGATTTTGAATACAGATATCTCGGTGATAATGCAGTTACAGAAGGTTATGCTTTTTATATGGAACTGCTTATGCAGAATCGGGAGTGGCTGATGGATTTTCCCGGGATGGATAAAGATGTAGCTAGAGAATTTGCATATTTTTCTAATCTTTTAAAACTCTGGTTTTGTAGGAGATATGCAGGCAAGTTGAAGTACGAACTTGTTCTTCACGACGGCAGCCCGATAAAGGGGAAAGAATCTATATACAGAGAAATTTTATCTAAAGTAAATTTAATGGAATACCCTGAAGAAGATTACCTGAGAGATGTGGATGATGGATTTTACTGTGCTGACTATATAAGGGCATGGATTTTTCAATCACAGTTGAAAGTATATATTTATGATAAATTTGGCTATAATTGGTATAAAAAGAAAAAGGCGGGCTCTTTTTTAAGGGAGCTCTGGAATTACGGACAGAAGTATACAGCAGATGAAGTTCTATCACAGCTGGGTTTTGGCGGAATTGATGTTAACTATCTTATAGGTTCACTCACAGATGATATTAGAAATTTTTAATGGTTGATAGCGTTTTTATAATTTTTTAAATGCATAAAATGCTTATTAAAAGGAGAAAAAAATTGGACCTAAAACAGAAGATAAGAAATATTCCTGATTTTCCTCAGAAAGGCGTAGTATTTAGAGATATTACGACGCTACTGAGGGATGGTGAAGCATTCAGGTATTCTGTTGATAAAATGGTTGAATACTGCAATGGGAAAAAGATAGATGCGGTGCTGGGCGCAGA